>CAXABH010000241.1:0-3723 GCA_963966925.1 uncultured Rhodobacterales bacterium | reverse complement strand
CAGACCGCTGTCCCCTCATTTAATGATTTATCGCCCGCAATTGACATCGATGAGTTCAATTTTGGTGCGTATCACTGGCAACGCATTAATCGTCGCTGGAATTTTGATCGTTTGGTGGCTGTTTGCCGCCGCAACATCCGCTGAATACTTCGCCATGGCAGACGCGGTTGTGACAAGCTGGTTTGGCAAACTTGTAATGCTTGGGTCAATTTGGGCACTTTGGTATCACACGTTGGGTGGTGTGCGCCATTTGATTTGGGATAATGCTGTTGCGCTTGATATTCCAACTGCAGAAAAATTGGGTTGGGCCGTGATCATTGGGTCCTTTGTGTTAACCGCGATCACCGTCGCAGTTTTGTAAGGGGGCTTAGATGCGTTATTTAACAGATCGCAAACGCGCAACAGGTATGGGCAGTGCAAAGTCAGGGACAGCACATTTTTGGGCGATGAAGGTCAGCTCTGTTGCACTTCTTATCCTGATCCCATTGTTTGTCTTTACATTCGGTAGCGTGGTTGGCGAAGACTACAGCACAGTGACAGCGTATTTTGCGCATCCTTTCCCTGCCTTGATTGCAGCGTTGACGTTAATCGTCGGGTTTGAGCATTTTCAATCTGGCGCGCAGGTGTTGATCGAGGACTATGTGCATGGGCTTGCACAGAAAATTACCATCATTCTAATCAAGTGCATCTCATACGGCTTGATGGCCATGGGTTTGTTCGCAATTGCAAAATTAGCACTCTAAGAGGCGTAGCAGATGACAGAATATACATACGAAACACATGAATATGACGTTGTTGTTGTGGGTGCCGGCGGTGCTGGCTTGCGCGCGACACTTGGCATGGCGGAACAGGGACTGCGCACGGCGTGCGTGACCAAAGTGTTCCCAACACGTTCGCACACGGTTGCCGCACAGGGTGGGATTGCGGCGTCACTTTCCAATATGGGCCCTGATCATTGGCAGTGGCACATGTACGATACCGTCAAAGGATCGGATTGGTTGGGTGATACGGACGCGATGGAATATTTAGCCCGTGAAGCGCCCAAAGCGGTTTATGAACTAGAGCATTACGGCGTTCCATTCAGTCGCACAGAAGAGGGCAAAATTTACCAACGTCCCTTTGGTGGTCACACCACAGAATTTGGCGAAGGTCCCCCAGTGCAGCGCACCTGCGCCGCAGCTGACCGTACAGGTCACGCGATATTGCATACGCTTTATGGTCAGTCCCTGAAAAATAACGCGGAATTCTATATCGAATACTTTGCCCTTGATCTGATCATGTCAGAAGATGGTCAATGTCAGGGTGTCGTATGTTGGAAACTGGACGATGGTACGTTCCACGTGTTCAATGCAAAAATGGTTGTCTTGGCGACGGGCGGTTATGGCCGTGCCTATTTCAGCGCGACATCTGCACATACCTGTACGGGTGATGGTGGTGGCATGGTTGCCCGCGCGGGTCTGCCCCTGCAGGACATGGAATTCGTTCAGTTCCACCCAACTGGTATCTATGGCTCTGGCTGTTTGATCACAGAAGGGGCGCGTGGTGAAGGTGGATACCTGACCAACTCAGAAGGCGAGCGTTTCATGGAACGCTATGCGCCCCACTACAAGGATCTTGCACCGCGCGATTATGTATCGCGCTGTATGACCATGGAAATTCGTGAAGGCCGTGGTGTTGGCGCGGGGGGCGATCACATCCACCTGAACCTAAGCCATCTGCCAGCGGATGCCTTGGCCGAACGTCTGCCTGGCATTTCAGAAAGTGCGAAAATTTTCGCCGGCGTCGATGTGACCAAGGAACCGATACCAGTTCTGCCAACGGTTCACTACAACATGGGCGGTGTGCCCACAAATTATTGGGGTGAGGTGTTAAACCCATCAGCCAAGGATCCAAACGCCATCGTTCCGGGCCTTATGGCTGTGGGCGAGGCGGGTTGTGCCTCGGTTCACGGTGCGAACCGATTGGGGTCAAATTCATTGATTGATTTGGTCGTATTTGGGCGCGCTGCTGCGATCCGCGCGGGTCAAATCGTGGATGCGCATGCCGCCAACCCTGTTTTGAACCAAGCTTCGGTTGACCAGGCATTTGATCGCTTTGATGGGTTGCGTTATTCACAGGGCGCATTGCCAACCGCAGATTTGCGTTTGGAAATGCAGCGCACCATGCAAGAGGATGCAGCCGTGTTCCGCACATCTGAAACATTGGCACAAGGCGTTGAAAAAATGACAGCGATTGCCGCCAAAATGGATGATATCCAAGTGACAGATCGTTCACTGGTTTGGAACAGTGATTTGATGGAAACATTGGAATTGACGAACCTAATGCCAAATGCGCTTGCCACTATCGCGGGTGCAGACGCGCGTAAAGAAAGCCGTGGCGCACATGCGCATGAGGATTTCACATCGCGTGATGATGACAACTGGCGCGTTCACACAATCGCAAAAGTCGATGGCAAAGAGGTTGATCTAAGCTATCGTCCAGTGATTGTTGATCCACTGACCACAGAGGGTCAGGGCGGTATCTCGCTTGAAAAGATCGCACCAAAGGTTCGCACATTCTAATGTGCGCACGGACGCAATATAGCACAGTTGGGGGCGTCGTATGACAGGTCTCCCAGCTCTATATTGTGTTGCCACCCATCACAAAGGTGGCACTGTGTGGATGAAACAAATGTTCCGCGCATTTGCAAAGGCACTGGATATTCCAATGATTGGAATGTGGTCGGATCGCCAATTGGCGGATGTTCCACTAAATCAGCCTGTGTTTCTGGTAAATTGGCATGGCTGGTTTCCACGCGCGATATGGGACAACCCGGCAGCGCGGTTTTTCCACGTGATCCGTGATCCGCGCGATGTTTTGCTGTCTGGTTGGCAATATCATCAGAAGGCGGGGCCAAAGGGTGAAAAATTCCTGCACACAGAACGCGCAGATTTGAGTGGAAAGACATACCAACAGGCACTGAACAGTATCGAAAAAACGGACGATCAAATCCTGTTTGAAATGCGCGAAAAGCACGCCGTTACTGTTCAGGAAATGTTGGATTGGCCCTATGACGATCCACGTCAAATCACACTACGCTATGAAGATTTGATGCAGGATCGCGACTGTTCTTTGTTCAAATCTGCATTGCAGCACCTTGGGTTTGATCAGGCGGCCATTGATCAGGGCGCAAAAGCGTTCTGGAACAAAAGCCTGTTTGGTGGTCAGTCCAAGGATCAGGCCCGCCAAGGGCATGTGCAATCAGGTGCTATTAGTCGCTGGGCCAGTGAATTGCCCCAAGCAGTTGGCGCCACATATGAACAGGAATATGGCTCAGCGCTAAAGCGTTTTGGATATTCAGAAAATAACACTTGGGTTGATGAGTTGTCGGTTGAGTTCACACAAAAGGCGGGCAGCACTCCGCCAGAAGAGGAGATCAATCGATGAAAAAATTGTTTACCATGTCAATGCTGATTGGACTGAGCGCATGTGGGATGAACCAAACGGCTGTTTTTATAAAAGACGCGGTTAAAACCGTCCAAAAAACAGAACAGCCCATGAAACCAACACAGCCTATAACACCCGATGCCCCGTTGAGCGTAGACGTAAAGCCAGTCAAGAAAATTGCAAATGTGGCGCGCCCCAAACCTGCATCAGTGAATACTTGCCCCCCTGGGGCACCCATCCTCTATCGGGGCGATCTGACTTGCCTCGACCGATTTTAACGCCAGCTAAGGCATAGAA
>CAXABH010000240.1:0-3793 GCA_963966925.1 uncultured Rhodobacterales bacterium | reverse complement strand
GGCGTCACCGACCCCCGTCATCGTCGGTTCCGGTATGGGGTTCAGGTAAATTCACTTGGCCTGACAGAACAGCAACCAGAAAACAATGTGTACCGTATTCTGATCGAAATGTTGGCCGTGACCCTATCGAAAAAGGCACGCGCGCGCGCGGTGCAGTTGCCTGCATGGAACGAGGCACTGGGGCTTCCCCGTCAATGGGATCAGCAATGGTCCATGCGCATGCAGCAGATCATGGCATTTGAAACAGATCTTTTAGAATATGAGGATCTATTTGATGGTAATCCCGCCGTTGATGCCAAGGTTGAAGCCCTGAAAGAGGGTGCGCGCCATGAGCTGAGCAACCTAGAAGGTATGGGTGGCGCAATTCAATCGATTGAATACATGAAATCGCGTTTGGTCGATAGCAATGCAGATCGCCTGAACAAGATCGAACGCAATGAAACGATTGTTGTAGGCGTGAATAAATTCACCAACGGCGAAGACAGCCCACTAACCACAGGGGATGGTGGTATCATGGTGGTTGATCCTGCGGTTGAGGCTGATCAAATCGAACGTCTGAATGCATGGCGTGCGGATCGGGATGATGGTGCAGTGCGCCGTGCACTTGCCGCACTGCGCGCAGCGGCGCAGGCGGGTGAAAATGTTATGGCCCCTTCAATCGCGGCGGCAAAAGCGGGCGCAACCACGGGCGAATGGGCCGCAGAAATGCGTGCAGTCTTTGGTGAATATCGCGGACCAACTGGCGTTTCACGCGGCGTTTCCAACAAGACCGAAGGGTTGGACGACATTCGTGATGCCGTTGATGCGGTAAGCGACAAATTAGGCCGTCGTTTGTCATTCCTAATGGGGAAACCTGGGCTAGATGGACATTCAAACGGCGCTGAACAAATTGCATTTCGCGCGCGCGATTGTGGCATGGACATCAGTTACGAAGGCATCCGCCTAACGCCCGATCAAATTATTGAAGCCGCGCGCGAAAACGCACCACATGTCATCGGCCTATCCATCCTATCGGGCAGCCACCTGCCCCTTGTCGAAGAGGTTTTGCAAAAACAACGCGAAGCAGGAGTGGGTCACATTCCACTTATCGTTGGCGGCATTATCCCAGATGAGGATGCCAAGCGTCTGTTAGCAATGGGCGTGGCGCGCGTTTATACGCCAAAGGACTTTGAATTGAATATGATTATGTCCGACATCGTGACATTGGCTGACCCAGAGTCAATTGCCGCGCAATAAACTCGCCTCTGGTAATTTTTATGAACGCCCCCTAACCTTTGAACAGGTTAACAGGGGCGTTTTTCATGGTACAGATTCGACCACTAAAACAAACGGATTTTGACGAATGGTCCACGCTTTGGCGCGGCTATTTGGAATTTTACGAAACGGTGTTGTCGGACGATATTTACCAAACGACATTTACACGTTTGATCAACGCAGAACGCACACATCAAAACGCCTTGGTCGCGGTACAAAACGGACATCTTATTGGGTTGGTCCACTTTATTTTCCACGCCCACAATTGGCGATCAGAAGATGTCGTCTATCTGCAGGATCTGTATGCCGATCCAGCCGTGCGCGGAACGGGCGTTGGTCGCAAATTGATCGAAGCCGTGTATCAGGCAGCCGACGAAAATGGCACACCAAATGTGTACTGGATGACCCAAGAGTTTAACCAAACTGCGCGTACGCTATATGATCGTATCGCGCAACTTACGCCTTTTATCAAATATCAACGATAGGATCCCGACATGACAGTTCACATTGGCGCCGAAAAAGGCGATATCGCTCCAACCGTTTTGATGCCTGGTGATCCACTGCGGGCGAAATGGGCTGCGGAAAACTTTTTAACCGACGCGCGGCTGGTTAATCAGGTGCGGGGGATGCTCGGCTACACAGGAACCTATCGCGGACATCCGGTGACGATCCATGGATCAGGCATGGGTATGCCATCGCTGTCGATTTATGCAAACGAATTGATCCGCGATTATGACGCGCAAACCCTGATCCGCATTGGATCATGTGGTGGTATGCAGCCACATGTGGGCATACGTGACGTTATTTTGGCAATGACCGCAACGTCCATCAATACGCCGTCAGCCGGCATATTTAAGGAAATCAACTTTGCCCCTTGTGCAGATTACGGGTTATTGGCCGCCGCAGTTGAGGCCTCAAAATCCAAGGGGGCTAAAACACATGTGGGTGGGATTTATTCCTCTGACGTGTTTTATGACGAACGCCCGGATCTGAACGAACAAATGACCCGTCACGGTATTCTAGGTGTCGAAATGGAAGCGGCCGAGCTTTATAACCTTGCCTCGCGTTACGGACGGCGCGCATTGGCGGTCTTGACGGTATCGGATCATTTGCAAACTGGCGAAGCCCTACCCGCCGATCAACGCGAGCAGAGCTTTGGAGACATGGTTGAAATCGCATTGGAGGCCGCTTTTGCCTAATCTAAAATATCGCCCTTGGGTACCCGAACAATGTGAACGCTATATCCAAGACGTTGCAGGAAAAACTGCACAATCCCAATCTGCAGATATCGCCAGCCGGATCGAGTCATTAACCCAAGAAAACCGCCACATCCATGAACGCGATTGTTTCAACCTAAACCCCGCCACCAATGTCATGAACCCCCGTGCCGAGGCGCTTTTATCCAGTGGTATCGGGACGCGGCCCTCACTTGGGTATCCAGGTGACAAATACGAAATGGGTTTAGAAGCCATCCAAGAGATTGAAGTTATGTGCGCAGAACTCTGCGCCGAGGTGTTTCAGGCAACATATGCCGAAATCCGCGTACCATCTGGGGCGATTGCAAATCTTTATGCATTTATGGCGCTTTGCCAGCCAGGGGATGACATTATTGTTCCGCCTGCCTCAATCGGGGGGCATGTGACACACCATCAGTCAGGATGTGCGGGACTATACGGATTAAATATTCATCACGCGCCTGTTTTGGCAGATGGCTACACCGTTGATATCGATGGATTGGCCAAGCTGGCGCAACAGGTTCGACCAAAACTGATCACGATTGGCGGCAGTTTGAATTTAGATCCACATCCCGTCACGCAAATCACCCAGATTGCAAAGGGCGTGGGTGCAAAAACCCTGTTTGATGCAGCCCACCAATGTGGGATCATCGCAGGGCGTGCATGGGACAATCCCCTGACCCAAGGGGCCGACATTATGACCATGAGTACCTATAAATCATTAGGCGGTCCGCCCTCTGGATTGATCGTAACAAATGATGCAGGCATTGCTGAAACGCTGGACCACATCGCATTTCCTGGAATGACCGCAAACTTTGATGCGGCAAAATCAGCGGCCCTTGCAATCGCCATGTTGGATTGGCGCGATCATGGTCAGGCTTATGCAGATCAAATGATTAAAACGGCCCAAAGCTTGGCATCTGAAATGCAAAAACTGGGCATGCCTATATTTGAAACGTCCAATGGCCCCACATCCTCGCATCAATTTGCAATACGCGCATCTGACCATGGTGGCGGACAAGCGGCCTCAAAAAAACTGCGACAGGCGGGGTTTCTTGCCTGTGGGATTGGATTACCGATTGAACCGGTTGAGGGCGACATGAACGGATTGCGCATCGGAACGCCCGAATTCGTGCGATGGGGTATGAAAGAACACGATATGCCCCGTTTGGCAGCATTACTCCAAGCTGCCCTTACCGCAACTGATCCACATGGATTGGCTCAAGAAGTTGCCGATTGCCCAACAACATTTGACACGATGCATTATATCCACCGGCCGTAATGCCGCCCGTGTGACTCATCAT
>CAXABH010000239.1:0-3822 GCA_963966925.1 uncultured Rhodobacterales bacterium | reverse complement strand
CTACTGAAGAAGAATGGCGTGAGTCTCTTGATCAACGCCTGCAATCAATGTCAATTTTGATGGCTAACTCTCTCGCTTCTGAACTTCATGCTGACAAAACCGATTGCGCATGCGGCAGATATTGTTGTTCATTCCGCGACCAAGGCATTGAATGGTCATTCCGATGTTCTGGCTGGCGTTTTGTGCTGTGCGGCGAAAACCGATCTTTGGGCGCGGATCGCACAGAACAGACAGGTTGCGGGCGCAATTATCGGCGCATTTGAAGCATGGATGTTGATGCGTTCCCTGCGAACCTTGCCCATTCGTGTGGATCGCATGTGTGATAATGCGCTGACGTTCGCGCGCCACTTCGAACAGCACACAGAGGTAGAGGCGGTTTGGTACCCGGGTTTGGCATCCCATCCACATGCGGCGCGTGTTCAGCGTCAAATGCCAGATGGAGGTGGATATTTGATGTCTTTGTTGGTTAAGGGCGGAAGGCAGGCTGCACTTAATATGATTGGCAAGTTAACGCTGTTTCATCGCGCGACGTCTTTGGGTGGAGTTGAAAGTTTGGTTGAGCATCGCCACACCATAGAGCCGCACACTGGGATTCCCGAAAACTTAATCAGAATTTCGATTGGCGTTGAAAAGGTTGAAGATCTGATCGCTGATTTTGAACAAGCGTTGGCAAAGCATGCCTGATTTTTCATTTGAAACAGGCGCGACAGATCAGGGATACACTGCAATTGCAGGGGTGGACGAAGTGGGGCGTGGCCCACTGTGTGGACCTGTGACGGCGGCTGCGGTGATATTGGATCCAGATCATATTCCCGATGGTTTACGTGATTCCAAAAAATTAACGGATCGAAAACGCCGTTTTTTGTATGCACAAATTATGGAAACGGCCACAGTTGGCGTTGCACACGCAACCGTGGCCGAAATTGATGACATTAATATTCTTCAGGCAAGCCATCTGGCAATGATCCGCGCGATTGAATGTTTGCCCATACCTGCAGATTTTGCGTTGATCGACGGAAATCGCGCACCAAAAAATTTGAGAATTCCGGCAACCTGCGTCGTGAAAGGGGATGATCGATCACTTTCCATTGCAGCTGCATCCATCATTGCCAAAATTACGCGGGATGATTTGATGTTGGACTTAGATGCGCAGTTTCCCGGATATGGCTGGGCCAAAAATGCCGGCTATCCCACCAAAGAGCATCTTGTTGCATTAAAGTCACGGGGGGTAACCCCACATCATAGGCGTTCGTTCAGGCCCGTACACAACATCTTGTATCAAGACGAATAAATAAGCCCCTGATTCAAAAAAGAAATTGACCTCGAATCATCTTTGACTCATCTTAGGCACAACAAGAGCGCAAAAATGCGCCGGTTGATTGAGGCAAAGAAAATGAACAAACACACAACTCCTATGGGGGCGGACTCGCTCCCGTTGAATAGTATTTTGGCGGGTGATTGCATCGAAATGATGAATTCGCTGCCCGAAAATAGCGTAGATCTGATTTTTGCGGATCCGCCCTATAACCTGCAATTAAAAGGTGACTTGCATCGCCCCGATAATTCAAAAGTCGACGCTGTCGATGATGAATGGGATCAATTTGATAGCTTTCGCGCCTATGATGACTTTACGACTGAGTGGTTAAAGGCCGCGCGTCGTATTCTGAAACCGAATGGTGCGATTTGGGTGATTGGTTCCTATCATAACATTTTTCGTGTCGGATCTGCCCTTCAAAATCAGGGATTTTGGATTTTGAACGATGTGGTTTGGCGCAAATCCAATCCCATGCCAAATTTCCGTGGTAAACGTTTTACCAATGCGCATGAAACAATGATTTGGGCGTCTAAATCCGAGGGCGCAAAATATACCTTTAATTACGAAGCGCTAAAGGCCCTGAATGAAGGGATTCAGATGCGTTCGGACTGGGTTTTGCCAATTTGTACGGGGCACGAGCGTCTGAAGAATGAAAACGGCGACAAGGCGCATCCAACCCAAAAGCCAGAAAGCTTGCTACATCGATTATTGGTTGGATCCACGAATCCCGGTGATGTGATTTTGGATCCGTTCTTTGGCACGGGCACTACGGGTGCTGTTGCCAAGATGCTGGGTCGCAATTTTATCGGAATTGAACGTGAAGAGGCATATCGCAAAGTCGCCGAAAAACGCATTGCGAAAGTGCGTAAGTTTGACAGCGAAGCATTGGCCGTTTCCACAGGAAAACGTGCTGAACCGCGTGTACCGTTTGGGCAGTTGGTTGAACGCGGTATGTTGCGCCCCGGAGAAGAGCTGTTATCGTTGAATGGTCGCTACAAAGCAAAAGTACGCGCCGATGGCACTTTAATTGGTGCGGATATCAAAGGGTCCATTCACCAAGTTGGTGCAAAACTAGAGGGCGCCCCAAGCTGTAATGGCTGGACCTATTGGGGATATAAGCGTGATGGGAAAACCGTACCCATCGATATGCTGCGCCAACAAATCCGCTCAGAAATGAATTAATTATCAAAGGTGCCCATTTATGGTGGGCACCCCTCGATCCGCCTGTGTCCTGACAACACAAGCCTACTCATGCCCCGCGACTTGTCGTGGGGCATTTTTTAACGTGGTTTGGGGTTCGTCATTTTGTTATACGCGGACCAATCCGCAATTTCAGGGTAATACATGGCCCGCCATTTTTGAACGCGATGGTTCATGATCCGACGCCAAACGGATGGGAAAAACGCGAATAGGCCCATAAATGGATAGCTATAGGGTAATTGTGGCGCGATTGACCCGGCATATGTTTGTAGCAAGGGATAGCGTCGATTTGGTTTATAATGGTGATCCGAATGGCGCTGCAGATTGATCAACATCCAATTCGCAGCCCGATGTTCCGCATTCCAAGAGTGGTGCGGCAAAACAGGTTCATATTTTCCACCCCCCAAATGTTTGCGTGTCAGTCCATAGTGTTCAATGTAATTTACCAATTCTAGGTGGAATACGGCGGTCAACGCCTGAAACAGGAATAGGATCAGGCCCGAAACCCCGCCAATCACAATAGCCAGCGCTAAAAAGAAGCCTTGCAGCATCCAGTATCGCCAGAACGGATTGCTTTTGTCATGCCATGGCAGACCCTTGCGGCGCAGCATATCCTTTTCCGCGTGGAACGCTGATTTCCAACATTGCACAATTACGCGGCGGAAAAAGCGATGAAAGCCTTCGTTATAGCGCGCAGTTACAGGATCACGGGGGGTTCCGACGTACCGATGATGCACCAACAGATGTTCACTGCGGAAATGGGAATATAGCGTCATGGCCAACAACACATCAGCCATGTTACGTTCAAATCTATTTTTCTGGTGCATCAGCTCATGCGAATAGTTGATACCAACCGTTCCGCTGATCATCCCAATGGCAAAAAACACACCCATATGCAGGCCAAATGCTTCATCGCGTTGTTCAACAACCCATAGCCCACCAAAAACCAAAACGAATTGTAAAATCGGCCAAATTTTGGTGATCAGCACAAACGGTATTAGGGCATTTTCCTCGGTTTCGGGGTCTACATTGCTTTTTGCTTTGCTTGTCAGTTGGTCCAAAATCGGAACGACATACCAGATAGCGACGACCACCAACAGAAAGCTATACGCGCCCGTCAAAATCGTAAACCATCCCAGAGAAAACAGTATGAGAGAGCTCCAAAAAGGAAGCCAGTCTCCTATGCGAAACGGGTTCGCCTGCGCCATATTTGTCCCCTTTTACACTACACCTTATGTGCTTCTATCAAGTTTATTTGGATCGGACCAGATCAAACACCTTGCGCATTACAGTGGGCAATGCGGCAG
>CAXABH010000238.1:0-3841 GCA_963966925.1 uncultured Rhodobacterales bacterium | reverse complement strand
TCTTTTTTCAAAAGCCTAGCACATATTTCAATAACGATCAAAGCCCTAGCGCCGTAGGGGCGACCATGTGGGATCAGACCCGCCAGAGGGCGTTGCAACACGCTGTAAATTACGCCCAGACACGTCCACCGAATACAGATTGGAAACACCCCCAACGCCTTGGGTTTCGCGTGTGAACATAATCACACGGCCGTTGGGAGACCATGTTGGTCCCTCATCCAAAAACGACGCCGTTAACAGGCGTTCTTCTGAACCATCAACGCGCATCACACCAATATGGAACCTGCCCCGACTTTGTTTTGTAAACGCAATCATATCGCCGCGTGGCGACCAAACGGGCGTGCCATAGCGACCATCTCCAAAGCTGATACGTTTGACCCCTTCGCCGTTTGCATTCATCACATAAAGCTGCTGTGAACCTGACCGGTCGCTTTCAAACACGATCTGTGTGCCATCGGGGGAAAAACTGGGCGCGGTTTCGATAGAGGGTGCTGATGTCAACCGGCGCGCCTGCCCGGATCGCAATGACATCACAAACACATCGGTGTTGCCGCCCTGTTCCTGTGAATACACAATTTGCGTGCCATCAGGCGAAAAGCGTGGTGCAAAGCTGGTCGTTCCAACCGCATTTTGCAGCAATTTCCGTCGTTTGTTTCGCAGATCCATTTGATAAATCCGTGGAAACCCTGTTTCGTAACTGGTAAACAGAACACTTTGCCCATCGGGTGCAATTCGTGGTGCCAGAACCAAATGTGCACCATCATCAATGTATTCTAACTGTTCCCCATCATAATCCATAATCGCCAGGCGTTTGCGGCGCTGCCCTTTGGTGCCGCTTTCTGCTACAAAGACAACACGGCTGTCGAAATATCCGCTTTCGCCCGTAATGCG
Source organism: uncultured Rhodobacterales bacterium (assembly GCA_963966925.1). GTDB lineage: Bacteria > Pseudomonadota > Alphaproteobacteria > Rhodobacterales > Rhodobacteraceae > HIMB11. The sequence continues at coordinate 2,950 of CAXABH010000238.1, read as the reverse complement.
ACTGTAAACTTCGTCGGCAACCTTATGGGCCATGCGACGCCAGTCAGATGTTTTGCCCTTAAACTTCAACCCTTTGCCGTATTCTTGTCCTGCAAAGACATCATGAATGCGAAAACTAACCGTTAATTCACCCCCTGCCCCTGTGGCCACAGCACCTGTCACAAGCACCTGCGCATTAATGGCTTTCCAATCTGCGTATTCAACGGGGGCATTCAGGCTGGAAATTTTGCCGATATGGGCGCGTTCGTCTAGCGCGCGAAACAATCCTGTCCGCATCAAATCCATACTTAACACCGAAACAATATCACCCGAGAGCTCCATCGCGCCACTGTCCTGCGCGATAAAGCGGGGGGCCGCGAACGGCATTGGTTCGATCACCCCATCTGTGATTTCAATCCGCAAAGGTTGCGCCCCTGCAGCGCCGCCCATGAATACGGCTAGAATGAGAGTTAAAATCCGGAACATTATCTTTTCCTCATTTCACTGGGATCAAATTTGATTTCGACATTACGCCACTGATCATACTTGTCCTTTGGTAAATCGTAACCATCTTTTTGGCATCTAAGAATTGCGCGACGCCCCGCCTGGAACGCCACATTGGCATCAGATTGATTGCCGCCCTCAAACCCAATCATTTCCAACGAACTTGCAACAACTTTACCATCAGGTTGCATCTGCATCGCAATCGTCACTGTGACATTCGCAGCACGTGAACCCACATTAACCGACCAGCAATTTCCAACCTGCTTGCGAAACGCATTTTTTTCACCACCTGTTAAAGGAGGACCTGATTTTTGAACGGCTTTGGGCTTGGGCGCCTCTAATGTTTCACTTTGCGTCACTTCACGCAGGATATCTTCTAGGTTTGATTGCTTCGTTTCAGTTGCTGGCGTCGGCTTGAAATTTGATGGGCGCAACACAGGGCGCGGCGAAGATTGCCGTGCTGTATCGTCCTTCTTCGCCTCAGTGACGATTTCACTACTGGCGGCTTCGGGTGCGGTGGTTTCTTCGACCTCTGGTACATCTTCAACAGGGGCCTCTATGGCATCTGCAGGGACTGTCGCCTCTTGCGTCACATCATCAACGATTGATGGCTGTTCAGGAGGAGCCACAGGTGTTGGGGCCACGCGATTGGCCTGAATTGGTGTGCTGTCTGTTGATACATCGGGCAACATCATCGCTGTATCAACCTGTGGTGCTGGCGGTTGAACGTCGGGGGTTGTTATATCGGGTGTAGGCACGACCAAGGGTTCAACAGGTTCTGGGGGCGTGATTTCCTCTGTTACAGGATCAGGTTGCTGCGGTTCAGTTTGATCAACATCTTGATCACTTGGTTCTTCGACTTCGGGCACCACATCCGTTTCTTGGGTTGGTTCCAGGGCTTTCAAATCAAATTGTGGAACCTCTGGAATTTCGTCAGATGCGATCATGGCCTGAAACTGGGCTTCGGACACGACCGAGACATTATCGAAAACAATTTCTTGATCTTGTGGGGTGAACATACCACCAAACAGCGCCCAGCCGATAAATCCAGCGTGCGCAATCCCTGATATGACATATCCAGCCTGCATTGGCGCGTGCTAGCCCTCTGGTCCATCTATCGTGGGCCCATCAAATGACGGACCACCAACGTCTGTAACCAGACCAATGTTAGAAAATCCACCTGCGTTCAACGCACCCATCACTTGAACCACGCGTTCATAGGGTATCGCACCGTCCGCACGTAGGAAAATTTTGTCGTTTTCACGTTCCGCTGCGACAGCGCGCAATTTAACAATCAGCGCGTTTTCTTCGATTTCTGTGGATTGGATCAGGATCTGCCCCTCAGCCGTTAGTGTCACGGCCAACGGTTCTTGTTGATCACTGGGCAGCGAATTTGCCGCCGTTTTGGGCAATTCCACGGGAACACCCACTGTTAACATCGGGGCAGACACCATAAAAATGATCAGCAAAACCAACATCACATCGACAAATGGTGTGACATTAATTTCAGCCATGGGCATACTACGGCGGCGGCGGCGGCCTTTTTGTCCTTGGCTTTTGATGACACCAGCACCCATATTAGCTGTCCAATTCGCGGCTTAGGATCGTTGCAAATTCATCCGCAAAACTTTCATATCCTGCAACGATACGATCACAATCACCGCTAAGCTTATTATAAAAAATAACAGCCGGGATCGCAGCCAACAAGCCAAGACCAGTGGCCAACAATGCCTCGGCAATACCGGGGGCAACAACGGCTAGGTTTGTGTTTTGCTGTGCGGCAATTTCGATAAAGGCGTTCATGATGCCCCAAACAGTTCCGAACAAACCAATAAACGGCGCGATGGATCCGACAGTGGCAAGGATCGTCAAACCTGATTGCAGATCATCAGAGGCCCGCAAAACTGCAACATCCATAGAACGTTCAACCCGGCTTTGCACCCCAGCGATCAATTGACCATCTGATTTTTGGCTGCGTTCCCATTCCGTCATACCCGCCACAAAGACACTTGCCGAATAGCCTTTGGGCGAACTGCCTAATTCCTTGTATAACAAATCCAGCGGTTCGCCTGACCAAAACGCACGATCAAACTGCGCGGCTTCTTGGCGCGCGCCACGGTATTTGATGTGACGTTGAAATATGATCGACCATGACCAAAACGAGGCCAAGATCAAAATCAGCATCACAATTTTAACGGTTAGGGTTGCGCGCAAAAACAACGCCCAGAACGAAAAATCGACCTGGTGCGCCAACTCAAGGGCTTGTGTTTCCATAATATCCTGCTCATCACATTCTGGCCTTTATGGCTCTTTGTCGGGAACCATAGACCAACTAAAGCAAGAAACCAACAAATATGCGATCACGAATGTATTATTTCACCATATCGGCAACTACATGCCGAAGATGCTGTGGCAATCCCACCGGTTTGCCCCCATCGCCTAAGGTGCCCAATGTGAGTGCCCACCC
>CAXABH010000237.1:0-3866 GCA_963966925.1 uncultured Rhodobacterales bacterium | reverse complement strand
GCACGACCTGTCCTCCCCGCGGGCGGGCGACGCGGACACGCCGCGTGCGTCTGCCCGGAAACTCACGCGCAACCTGAAGCACCTTAATCGCCGATGCAGGCAACAACACGAACACAATTTGAGTCATCCCCAGTCATCGGACAAGCCGTTTCAGATTGCGCTGAAAGATTTTGGGGGAATAGCACAACAGAAAATAGCGCGGCTGCAACAAACGAAGTATACATATAAATTCCAATTAAATATTTATTTTTGAACGCCGCAATTTAACAGGCGATAGAAAATTTGTACAGCATTTCAAAAATAATCGTCGATATCAAATTTGTAAGTGATCCGATTTCTAAGGTGGGGCGTAATAAGTATAGGTTCATCGCTAAAAATAGATGCAAAGGCCGCCACGGTTAGCGGCCAGAGAATACAAGGCTCCTTTTTGTTGGCTACGAAACTTCAGTCTTATGCGTGTTCTCTGACGGGCGATGAGCCGTTGTATTCAAATATCGCACTCGCCCGTCACTCCCTTACCCAGTATCCTAAATAACAAAAAAGCCCCCGCAAATCCGGAGGCTTCTCTGAGCGTGTGTCTCAAATAGGGAGGTATTTTTGATCACGCGAAGCAGCTGGGAGGTTGCTGCCGATGCATTAAAGATAGCTGCAGTGCAGCATTTTTACCAGAATATTGTTTGCATAGCTGTCAGTACGAAATTGCATAGCTAAAAAGATGAAGGCGGCTCGATCATAGATTCCTCCCAAAATCTACAAGAGCCGCCTTTATCATCCGAAACCGGATAGCGGCATAGTCATGATAATTGCGCAGCTGTCAATCAAGTTTCTAAAATTTACATCTGTCACCTAGCCAACCACCCTTTTAAATACAGAGCGAAATAACCATTCACATTCGAAAAATTAGACTTAAGGTAATCTTAAAAAGACTTAGGAGGCGGAAAATGTCAGAACTGAAACAATTTATTGATATGGATGCACATGCAATCAATACGGACGCCTATCGTGATAAATGCAAAGCGCAACTGAGTGAGAATGGTGTTTTAAAATTAGATGGTTTTATACGTCCAGAAACACTTCGGCACATGGTCGAAGAGGCAAATAATGCCCATGATGGCGCCTTTTATACTGTTGCAAAGCACAATGCATATCTAACCAAACAGAATCCGGATCTGCCGCAGGATCACATTTTTAATCGTCAACTCAGCACATCCAAGGGGTGTATCTGTACAGATCAGGTTCCTGAAAATTCGCCGCTTACAATGATTTATAACGCGCCCGAATTTCAATCTTTTATCGCCTCTGTAGTCGGCGAAGATGCGCTTTATCCCTATGCTGATCCTCTCTCGTCCATAAATGTACACTACGCAAATGAAGGGCAGGAATTGAATTGGCACTTTGACAACTCTGAATTTGCGATCACACTGCTTTTGCAAAGCCCTGATGCCGGCGGCGTTTTTGAATACGTCAAGGATTTGCGCAACTCAGAAGCAGGTGACATGAATTTCGAAGGTGTATCAGCCGTCGTTGACGGACGTTCCACAGTAGATCACTTGGATATCGACCCTGGAACGCTTGTCCTATTTCGTGGGCGCAATTCAATGCATCGCGTGACCCCAATCATTGGCAACAGACAACGTATTTTAGTTGTTTTGGCATATAACTCTGAACCCAACATCGCCTTGTCTGAAACCGCCAGACAGACATTCTATGGCCGGCTGGGGTGAAACGTACCTAAAATACAAACACTTCAAAGCTATGACAATTGTGCATAGCGGGCATGATAACTTATCAATGTTTTTTTTTAGCGCGGCCTGTTAGTGTAATTGCAACGGCGATGAACCTCCCTGCATCGCTTTCGAAAGTTCGCATTATCTCCTCCCTTACATGCGAACCTGACGCAAAAGGCCTCCGTTACGCGGGGGCTTTTTTGCATGTGACAAAGCATTATCGCAGGATGACGACGTTAAATATCACAATTTGAATTCGCCAAATGCAACGCTATCTGAGATTTATGAGCAGCGAGACACTTCAGTTTTCTTATCGGGCATTCCTGTTGGATCATGCAGTAAACTTTGGGGCCGATCAAAATAATCGCTTCACACAATACGAAATCTGCCGCCAGCGTGGATGGATCGATGATTTAGGTCACGTGACACAAGCCGGCGTAGAAGAAGTTCGATTTGCCAAAAAGATCATCGTAGTGAAATAATGCGGTTCACCTGTTTCTATTTCACTTTTTCAAACATAATTGTGACCTCACCGACGGGCAAACCCCATTTTGACATATAGGCTTTGTTCAAAACACGGGTTTCTGACAGCATCCACATATAATCCTTAAACGACACGCGCATTTCACCACTTGGGAGAGGTAGATCAATCGTATACGCCCAATAGAACATATCCCCATCAATTTCCCCCTCGGCCCCACCGACAACGCCAGCGGCGTGTCCCTGCCATTCATTGCTACCGTTGTTTGTTAGGGTCCAAATGCGTTGTTCCTCTGCACCGTCGGAATACACAAAATCCTCGACTAAAACCAAATTGCTACCATCCCAAGACCCATTGATGGTCACATTAAAGCGGCGCGATACGTTCCCTAAAACGTCCTGAAACTGGCCATGTGCCAAGGTTTCACCGACAAAAAAATCAACCAAGGAAAAATCGAGGTTGGACAGTTTTTCGTCGTCAATTGATGGTTTCAAACCACAACCAGCGACCAAAACTGCAGGCATTAAAACCTTTAGAAACTTTAACATCATTTGCCTCATATCCATGACTGACTAATTCATTTACGCGCTAAAGATGCAAAAGGATCACTTACACTGAAATGAGAAAGGAACAAAGCCTGCCTGATATCATGAAAATAGGGCTGCTATGGAAACCTAATCCGCTATCTGTGCACCATAAGACTGCAGTTCAAGCAAGGCAGCTTGGGGTAGATACGCACTGGAAAATTGTACAATAATTGCGTTTGCAAACAGAACCGTTCCGTCAAACTCACCCAAAACGATTGCTGGGTTTCCATCCTCAAACTCTTTTGGCAATTGTCCTTGGTACACGACAGGAATGCTTACGGATTTATCGGAAACTAGGAACTGTACACCACTGGGCTGGGCTGTTTGCACATCTGTGGCAATACCGAACAGATTCACAGCCCGCGCATTTTGTGACGCAAATTCGGAAACTTCACTTGGAAATAAAAAATATCGTGTTTGCGCAATCGTGATCGATGCGAAAACCCCCAATGCGAGTGCGATGCCAATGACATACTTCATAGTTTTGCCTCCTGCTGCTCTACCGCCGTTATTGTGAAATGCCTTACGCAGCGGTTTTGGGCACTAAACCCGCAAAATTGGGATAAGACAAGTCATTCACCCCCCAAAATCCTGTGAAACAATTCCTATTGAACTATCCAACACTCACGTTAACGTTGGCACAGTTGAGATATCAGGGTCAAACGGATGGACAACTTACTAAACCCACAAAACGCATATATCCAGCGCTGCCCCAGATGTGCAGCGCCACTAAAAACAATCGTTGTACACGGCCACGAGGCCTGTGCGCACTGCAAATCAAACATCATGGAATGTTGCACGGGTGATACCTGTGACACAGATTTCAACCTAGCCCAGGGATACAAACGCAGCTGATATCATACATCCGTTGTGGTAAAATCAACCCATGTCACTGTGACGCTAATTTTTTCAAAAAAGGCATTCAAACCATCAACCGACATGCCCAAGGTCCTGTCGTTTACCAATGGGTGCACATAAATCTGTGCGCAGGACTGTAATTCGGCATCCATGAATATCTGAACATTCGACTTCACACCATTTATCATGGACAAGGGCGTAACTGCCCCCGGG
>CAXABH010000236.1:0-3892 GCA_963966925.1 uncultured Rhodobacterales bacterium | reverse complement strand
GCTCCTCCTCCCTCAAAATTCTCTGCATGCGCTTCATCCTCCTGTCCGCCTCGGCCGCCTTCTCCTCCTCCGCCTTGTTGAGGCTATCGAGCTCGTGCTCGAGGTAGTCCAGGTTCCTGAACCTCTCCAAATAAACCTCGTACTGCTTCTGCAGGTCCCGCTCCAGCTTCTCGTACTCGTCCATGAACGCAGGAACAACAACGCGCGCTCACCCAGCGTGTTGCCCGTGTGTTTGGATATGACATGGATCGGGGGCGTATTGATGTTGCGGTGCATCCGTTTAGTTCGGGGGGCGGCAACGATGTGCGCATTACGACACGCTATGACGAAACAAATCCACTAGACAGCCTTTATTCCACGATCCACGAAGTGGGGCATGCGACTTATGAACAGAATGTGGATCAGGCGTATAATTTCACCCCACTGGGCAGTGGGTGTTCAATGGCGGTTCATGAAAGCCAAAGTCGTATATATGAAAACCAGCTGGCGCGTTCACGTCCCTTTACGGATTGGTTATTTGGCCAGATGAAGGATTCATTTGGTGATTTGGGGGTCGCTGATTCAGATGCGTTTTATCGTGCGGTCAATAGCGTCAAAAATGGATTTATCAGAACCGAAGCAGATGAGTTGCAATATAATCTACACATCATGTTGCGCTATGATTTGGAACGTGCGCTGATTTCAGGTGATCTGAGGGTCAATGATCTAGAGGGGGCGTGGAATGATCGTTTTCTTGCTGATTTTGGCTATGCGGTTCCCAAGGCGTCTTTGGGCATGTTGCAGGATATACATTGGTCCGAATGTTTGATTGGATATTTTCCAACCTATGCCATTGGCAACATTTATGCGGCCTGCTTGCGCGAGGCGATGTTGAAAGATGCGCCCAATGCTCTTGATGAATTGTCTGAAGGGCGCACAGATACTGCACGCAATTGGTTGCAGGAAAATGTTCAACGACACGGATGCCGATATAAAGCACAAGAAGTCATTGAAAAGGCAACCGGAGAGGCCGCCTCATCAGAGCCATTCGTGCGCTATATTCGTGAAAAATTCGCAACGCTTTAGGTTATTGCAATCTGTGAAAGCTTTGCTGGATCCAATCCAGCGCATCTTTGACGATTTGATCGGTTTTGCGCGTATAGTGATAGCAGGCCCAAACTGGTAAGGTTTGTTCGGGGATATGCTCCATCACGTCAAGGTGTGCGAAACGCTCTGCGTAGCGCGCCGGGAGAAGAGCAGCGCAGGCAGAGGTTCGCATCACCTCAACCGTCATATCCAAGGAGTGCAGCGTAAACTGCGGTACGTCCCCGAATTCAGCGAAAATTTCTGATATTGCGACGGATTCATCAACGCCATTTGCCGTTGCGATCCAACCTGTCGTTGGCATGTCTAGTTCCGCATTTCGGTAGGCACGCACAGTCAGGTCGCCAATTTTTTTGCGGATAATTCGGCCTTCGGTCGGGGCGACATGCGTTAGGATGATATCTGTTTCACCATAGGCAAGACTTGCTTGACGTGAACTAAGTGTCAGATTCAAATCGTGATAGTTTTGTGAAAACCGTGATATGTTCCGAACAAGTTGTGCGTTTAAGGTGGCTTCGTTTGCGTTTATACGCAGTGTTTGCGTTTTTTGCTCTTCCATGTGTTCTGCCGCCGCATGTGAGATACGATCCTCGATCCGTAATGCGATTTGGGCCAATGCGCGTCCCATATTTGTTGCGCGCCAATGTGTATTGTTACGCAAAAATAAGGGTTCACCGGCTTCTTCTGTAAGGCGATCAATGCGCCGTGAAACTGTGGCGGTATTTGTGCCAAGCGCGCGCGCAGCGGTTGTCATTGTTTGATACCGCTCAAGCGCTAAACAAAATTTTAAATCGTCCCAATTTTGCATATAACATCTCATTTACTTCATTTGGTATTGGTAGGTACCAATTTAGTACCAACAGCCGCAGAGGTCACTCACCCCTAGGGGTAAGTATGAGAAATATAACGAAAGTTTGGAATACACCCATAAGAATTGAGTCGCGGGTCAATTGAAAATCTTTAGACCACCATTGGGTGGACTAAAGAAATAATGGATTGCGATTATTCCGCTTGATCGGTGGTTTCCACGTCCGAATCTTCATCGCCCTGATCCGCGATCCAGGCCACCGATACAACTGTTTCATCAGGTCCAGTGTTAAAGACACGCACACCACCCGCAGAACGCGAACGGAACGAAATACCATCCACAGGGACGCGAATGGACTGACCCTTGGACGTGACAAGCATGATTTGGTCCTGCATTTCAACTGGGAAAGAGGCCACGATTTCACCACCGCGCATCGCCTTATCCATGGCTGCAACACCCATCCCGCCCCGTCCACGTACAGGGTAATCATGGCTGGATGACATTTTGCCAGAACCACCCTCTGTAATTGTAAGGATCAGGTTTTCTGCCGCTGACATTTCTGCGTAGCGTTCTTGGGAAATAGTTGCGTTTTCGCTGACGCCTTCGTCATCGCTGGTGCCTTCTTCATCAACCATGCCCGCAATAGCGCGACGCATTTTCAAATAGGCGGCGCGTTCGTCCGATGTTGCATCGAAATGGCGAATGATTGACATCGAAACAACGCGATCTTCTCCAATCAGTCGAATGCCGCGCACACCTGTCGATTTACGCCCTTTGAACACACGCACATCTGTTGTGGAAAAGCGGATCGCGCGACCGGAATTTGTGAATAGCATGACATCGTCATCTTCGCCCGCAATACGCGCATTCACCAATTCGATCCCTTCGGGCAGATCCATTGCGATTTTGCCGTTTGAACGAACGTTTGTGAAATCTGACAATGCGTTTCTGCGCACATCTCCTGCGGATGTGGCAAAGATGATTTGCAGGTTGTCCCATTCTTCCTCGGGGACATCTACGGGCATAATCGCCGCAATGGACACACCTGTTGGGATGGGCAGGATGTTTACAATGGCTTTGCCTTTTGCGGTGCGTCCCCCCTGTGGCAGGCGCCATGTTTTCAACTTATAGGCCATCCCATCGGTGGTAAAGAACAGCAGTTGCGTATGCGTATTTGCCACAAATAGGGTTGTTACGACATCCTCATCCTTGGTCTGCATCCCAGAGAGACCCTTGCCGCCCCGACGTTGGGCACGGAAATCGACCAATGGGGTCCGTTTGATATACCCACCTGAAGTTATGGTGACGACCATATCTTCGCGCTCGATCAGATCTTCGTCTTCCATATCACCTGACCATTCAATGATCTCAGTGCGACGTGGCACAGCGAATTGGGTTTTCACCTCTTCTAATTCTGTGCGGATGATGCCCATAATGCGTTCGCGTGAGGCAAGGATTTCCAAGTATTCACGGATTTTACCCGCCAATTCCTGTAATTCATCCGTAACCTCTTTGACACCGATCTGTGTCAAACGCTGCAGTCGCAATTCCAAAATCGCGCGCGCTTGCGTTTCAGACAGATAATATGTCCCGTCTTCATTGATCTTATGCGTTGGATCGTCGATCAACTGAATGTATTCCGCAATATCATGTGCGGGCCAACGGCGCGTCATCAATTTTTGGCGCGCATCTGCGGCGTCTGCCGAACCACGGATCGTTGCCACGACTTCATCGACATTTGAAACAGCAACTGCCAATCCACATAGGATGTGGCTGCGTTCACGGGCTTTGCGCAGTTCATAGGCGGTGCGGCGGGCCACAACCTCTTCACGGAAATCAATAAAGTTAGTCAGGAACGTGCGTAAGGTCAGCTGTTCAGGTCGAACACCATTCAATGCCAACATGTTGCACCCGAAGGATGTTTGCATGGGCGTAAACCGATAAAGTTGGTTCAAAACCACTTCGGCCGTTGCATCGCGTTTCAACTCGACAACCACACGT
>CAXABH010000235.1:0-3893 GCA_963966925.1 uncultured Rhodobacterales bacterium | reverse complement strand
CACGTAAATAAATCTTTGGCCATTCGTTGTTTTGATCAGGCGCAGTTGAAATCAGTCGCTCTAAGGTGATTGCATCAACGCATTTGTCTGTCATGACTTCATCGGGGGTTGGCAAAATATTTGGTTTGGTCTCGCATATTGCAACAAACGGTTTCACACGATCATGTTCAATTACATCACCCCCACCCTTGGCGCTTTATCCAAGTTCGCCAGCCGGCAAAAGGGCCATATCTCGCATCCCCAGTTCATCCTCTAGGCGACGATGCGCACATGATAGGTCATCTTCATCCCATTCTGGGTGCGTACAACAGGTATTGGCCCACAAACCAGGTGAATGATATTTTGACATCGCCCGCTGCTGGATCAGAAGCTGACCTTGATAAAATACAAAAACTGAAACGGCTTTGTGCCGCAGTCCCAATTTATGCACCTCAAGTTTCTCAACGGGTTGCAATGTCCCATTTTGCCATGCGGGTATGTAGATTGTCATGTGAACTCCTCCGATACGAGTCCAGTCAGGTGCATCAGATTTTTAAATGAAATTTTCAAGTGTGCAAGCGGTCGTGCTTTGCCCAGTTTTTTATTCATATAGGCATCAAACGTCATCGTCTGTACATCCACATCGTGACACAGCGACACAAATCGTTCACGACGAGAATCCGTTTTGTAGTAGGCGTTTTGCATCGCCTCTAGGACACGGAATACGGTTCCATGTTGTTTGATAAAGTTCTTGCGCGCTAAACGCAGATGTTTGGGATTGTTTGTGCGCAGGGTTTCGGCAACTGCATGCGCAGCTTGGCGACCTGAACACATTGCATAGTAAATTCCCTCTCCGGAACTGGGTGCTACAACGCCAGCCGCATCACCAGCGAGCACGACATCTTGATCATTATCCCACTTTTTAAGTGGCTTTAATGGGATGGGGGCGCCTTCTTTTCGGATCGTTTCACAGTCATTTAATCCAGACGCTTTTCTTAGGTCCGCTGTTGCCTGTTTCAGGTCAAAACCACTTACTCCGGTACCCATCCCGACTGATACGGTTTTGCCGTGGGGAAAAACCCATCCATAAAAGTCAGGTGAAACCGCACCATCGTAAATTACATCACAGCGATGACCCTGATAGTTTGTCCCATTTTCGGGGGCATTGATGATTTCATGATAGGCAATCACATAGGGGATTTTTTCGGCACCAGGGACTTCTGCCTTTGCAACTTTGCTGCGTGCACCATCGGCACCGATGATAAATCGTGCAGAAATTTGTTCTTGGTTCTTGGTGTCATGGCTAAAGTATTCAATGACAGGAGTGCCAGTAGAGCGATCAATCTTTTCAAATGTTCCACGGTAAAGTGTTACGCCCCGGTCCTGAGCGCGGTCGCGCAGGAATTCATCAAACTCTTCCCGGTCCACCATCCCAACGAATCCATTTTCTATTGGAATGTCCACACTGCGCTTGGTTGGTGAAACCATACGCGCAGTTACAACTTTAGCCTTTAACAAGTGATCTGGAATGTCAAATTCACGAATTAGGATGGGTGGTATTGCACCGCCGCATGGCTTGATCCGTCCTGGGCGATCGAGCAAGGCAACAGAATACCCTGCTGTGGCCAAATCTTCAGCTGCGCTTGCACCGCAAGGCCCACCGCCAATGACAAGTACGTCATACATTTTCTAACCTCCCAGTCAGTGGTAAATCGGATTTTTTATGTGTTCTATTGATGATGGATGAACTTGCGATCAATGCAGCCCAAACAAACAGAGCAGCTTCGAATGTGAAAACGGCACCGTACGAATTTGCTATGCCGAGCCCACTTAGGCGCATTACATCCACTAATACCGTTCCAATAAGGCCACCGAAACCTGCGGCAATTGCCTGTGCGGCCCCCCAAAGGCCCATACGTGTTCCTTCGCGTTCTTTTTTGCCGTTACCTGCCAATGTCATCATCGAACCAATTGCGGCCACGGCGAACATGCCATTAAACACACCCAGTCCAACGACTGCAAACTCCAGTGGTATCGTCAATGGGATTTGGCCAAGGGTCATAATGGCTGTCAGCATGAATGCAGAACCCACGCAGCCCAGTTGTACCCACGCACGCATGGTGCCAATTTTCAAACCGCTTGCGAGAATACCAACGCTTAACATACCGCAAAATACACCAGCATTTTGCAAACCAGACAGCGATGTTGTTTGGCTGGGTGTGTACCCAAACACCAATCCTGCATAGGGCTCTAGGATTAATTCCTGCATAAAATATGCGGTCATCGAAAGAAAAACAAAAATTGTGAATTTTCGCGTTTCATTATGTGCCCAAACATCCCTTAATTCATTCATTAACGCTGTTGATGGTTCTTGTGCTTTCTGAATGGATACTAACCCATTTTCAATGCGCCAAGTTGCCAAAAAGGTCACGCAGATGGTGATTGCGGTTAAACCTAAAACGACGGTTGTTAATCGTTCATGACTATAGGGCGCGATCAATTTTCCAACCAATCCCGCGGTCATTGCGATCCCGAAAATCATCATGAGCCACGTGATCATTGCCGCGGCGGGGCGTCGACGTTCAAGTGTGTGTTTCGCCATAAGTGCCAATAGTGACGTACCAGATGCGCCAACGCCAATGCCGATTAAGGCATAGGCAATCATTGAGAGAATGAATGCTAATAAATAATTTGAAGCGAAAATACTGAGGCTGAATGTGGCCAGGTTCGCGCCAAGGGCAAGTATCAGCATGCCCAAGATGATCCATTTTGTTCGGTTGTTATCTACGTCTGATGCCAATCCCCATTTGGGCCGCGAAAGTTGAATAATATAGTGAAGACCGACAAGAAACCCAGGTATAGTCGCCGCCATTGACAGTTCAACAACCATCAACCGATTGAGTGTTGAGGTCATTAAAACCACAACGGCGCCAAGGCACATTTGAACCAATCCTAATCGAAAAATGGAAAACCAACTTAGCGTCATTGTGGTCACTCTTTAACCTAAATAATTGTTAAATGTCTGAGCCCCACGGCGCAAACCATCATCCCTGATACGAACATCAGGACACCGGTTGCATTATACCAAGGAGCGAATTTTTCGGGATCACGTAGAAGTTTTGACATTGCTATCAATTGGCCGATAAGCAGTAGCGTAATGCAGGCGCCGCTTATCACGAGGCCCCATGAAAACAGGCAAATAATCATAATTATTTGCGGAATTGCCATTACGGCGCATGCAGTCAATGCCGCGTTGCGTGGTCCAAGTGTAACAGGGAGTGATTTGATCCCGAGCGTTGTATCACCCTTGATCGCTTTGAAATCGTTTAGGGTCATTATGCCATGCGCACCGATAGCATACAGAAAAGCGGCCAGCAAAATCTCGAATCTAGGTAAATCCTGTATCATGACGGCTGCACCAGTGAACCATGGAACACCTTCATAACACAAACCAACAAGGCCGGGCCCCCACCACCCCGAACGTTTTAATCGGATGGGTTCACATGAATAGGCCCATGCGGCGGCGACAGCGAATATTGTCGCATAAAATCCCCACAAGCCTAGCGACCAACCGACATAGATCGCAAACGCACTCATGCTGAGCGCGATCCAAAGTCCCCAGCGACCAGGCATGCGTCCTGATGGAATTGGACGCGCTGGTTCATTTATTGCATCAACATGACGATCACACCAATCATTCGCAGCTTGGCTCATTCCGCACACGATTGGACCCGCCAAGATAACGCCCAGAATCAGTAATGGGAGGTTGCTGTAAATCGGGATGCCAGATGAAACGACCCCACAGGCGTATGCCCACATGGGAGGAAACCAAGTGATTGGTTTCAATAACTCCAAGGCGACCGAGGGTCTTGGTAACATTGGAGAGTGTTTGATATTTGTTACACTCATATGTC
>CAXABH010000234.1:0-3903 GCA_963966925.1 uncultured Rhodobacterales bacterium | reverse complement strand
CCATAATGAAAACACGGCTAAAGTAATTTCTCTCGGGCTAAAGTTCAGAATAAAAAAACCCAGCGCAATGGCTGGGTTCTTTTAATCTTACTCAAGCAGTTGCTTAGTGAAGCTTGTCTTCAACGTCGCTGATGGCTGCGTCGATCAGTTTGTTCGCGGCAGCGGCGGTTAGCTGCGCTGCGATCACATCACGGGCAGCAGCGATTGCAACGTTCACGGCTGCGTCACGGACGTCTTTTTCCGCGGCTGACTGTGCTGATGCGATCTGCTCCTCTGCTGCTGCCATACGGCGGGCAAGAGAATTGGCCAGATCTGTTTTCGCTTGTTCTGCTGCTGCTTCGGCTTCTGCTTTTGCGCCTTCTACGATACGCGCGGCCTGTTCCTGCACTTCTTTTTGCTTGCGCTCATAAGAAGCAAGAATGCTTTTCGCCTCATCACGTAGGCTGCGTGCTTCGTCCAGTTCGCTTTTGATGCCGTCAGCGCGCTGATCCAACATCTTGCCCAGCATGCCTGGCACCTTGAAGTACACAAGCACCATTATAAAGCCAATAAAACCAAGTGTGACAACAAAGTCTGTGTTGCCCAGCGAAAAGAATGGTCCAGACGCTGCATATGCAGGAGTTGCCAGAACCAGGGTTGAAAGTGCTGCTAATGTCCGCATCGCCTTACCCCTTTAGCTGCGCATCAACGGCTTTGTTGATCGCTTTTTCATCTGTTTTGCCACCAAGTGCACCAACCAATTCAATGGCAGTTGCTTTGGCAACTTCTTCAACACTTGCCATTGCGTTGGCACGAATGTCCGCGATAACTGCTTCGCTGGCTTTCGCCTTTTCAGCAATTTGTGCGTCCGCTTGTTCCATGGCTGCACCCAATTCCGCCTTAATCTCAGCTTTGGTTGCTTCGACGATACGTGCGGCTTCTGCACGGGCGTCGACCAAGGCTTGTTGATAGGCCTCTTCGGCTGCTGCTGCTTTTGCCTTTAGATCTTCGGCTGCAGCGATGTCGTTCGTGATTGCCCCCTGACGTTCAGCCAGAACCGCAGCAATGCGGGGAAGCGCGATGCGCGACAGAACGAAGAAGATAACCAGTAGGGTAATGACAAGCCAAAAGATTTGGTTGCTCATCCATTCGCCACATAACTGTGGCATCCCTACCGCGCTTCCGTATGAATCCACACAGGCGCTAATTGTTTCAGTTTTTGGCGTCGCCATAATGTCCTCCGTCGGAACCTAAGGGAACCGGACAAGCCTGAATTTTACGGGCTTGTCCGACCGTAAGGATATTTTCCGCGTGAACTTAGACTGCGAACATCAATAGAAGCGCAACTAGGAATGAGAAGATACCTAGAGCTTCTGCAAACGCGATACCGATGAACAATGTCGCTGTTTGTGATGCTGCTGCAGATGGGTTGCGTAGCGCGCCTGCTAGGTAGTTGCCTGCAACGTTACCAACACCGATAGCTGCTGCGCCTGAACCGATTGCTGCCAGACCTGCGCCGATGTGTGCCAATTGACCTTCCATGATGAGTTCTCCTTACGATTGGAAGTTATAAGATAAAGTGTGTTCAAACCTTAGTGTGATGGGTGCAATGCATCCCGCAGATATACACAGGTTAGAATGGTAAATACGTATGCCTGAATAAAGGCTACGAGAATTTCAAGTCCGTACATCGCAACGATTGCAACGACAGATACGGGTGCGATGGTCGCGATTGCGGCAAAGCCTGCGAACACTTTGATAACCGCGTGACCCGCCATAACGTTGCCTGCCAAACGAATAGAGTGGCTAACAGGACGTACAAAGTATGAGATGAGTTCGATAACTGCTAGGATCGGGCGCAATGGAAGGGGTGCTGATGACACCCAGAACAACCCCAAAAAGCCAGCACCGTTTTTCACAAATCCAACAATTGTTACTGTCAGGAACACCGCCATCGCAAGAATTGCTGTCACCGCGAAATGTGATGTTGTTGTGAATGACGTTGGGATCAAGCCCAAGAAGTTTGCAGTCACGATGAACATGAACAATGTCATAATGTATGGGAAGAAGCCGACTGCATCTTTGCCTGTCACATCCTCAACCATTTTGTAGACAAAACCATACGCCAGCTCTGCAATTGATTGCGAACGTGACGGGACAATCGCGCGGCGTGATGTGCCCAAAACCATAATCGCAATGACGGCGACGATCGCCGCGACCATCCAGAAAGCAACGTTGGTGAACGTGTAAAACTCAACCGGTCCTTCACCGAAAAATGGCTTTACAATGAACTGGTCCATCGGGTGAAAGACCAAACCTTCGGATTTTGCTTCGCTTGCCACGTTCTCACGTCCTTTTGTCATCTTGGGTCGCAGGTGCGCCCGTAGTTCCGCCTTGGATTTCTTTGGCTGATCGCATCATTGTTTTGACGCCCGCCGTGAAACCCAGCAATGTAAAAATCAGCATCAAGAAAGGGGCGGTGCCAATGGCCATATCCAACCCGTATCCAATGCCAAAACCGATCCCAAGCCCTGCGACCAGCTCTGTCACCATCCGCCAACCCACCTGCGCCGCCGAATAGTGCTCTTCGGATTTTGGACCACCTTCCTGCGCCTGCTTCGCCGCTTCTATCCGCTCTTCAAGCTGTGTGAGAGGGTCAGAATTGCGATCTGGCTTCACGATGTGCTCCAAATATCCAGTTGAGCGTGTGATAGGCGGTAGGGGGTAATGAGTCAACCAACAACCTGACGCACATAAAATCCTTTTATATTGTTGTTTTTAAAATATAAAAAATCACTAGAAAAATTTTCCAGTCATCACATCACCGGTTGCGTTACCGCTATATAGCCCAAATTCTATATTTAACCGTTTGGTTGATTATTTTCACACGATGACCAAGACGACATTGCGCGTAGTGAACCACTTGCCTTAAGGTAGTGGTGTTTGCTTTGGGTAAATACTGCACATGTCCACGACGTCAAAAATTGATCTTGTTTTCTCTGCCCTTGCTGATGCAACGCGGCGGGATATTCTGATGATGTTGCTTGAGGACGATATGGCCGTCACTGATGTTGCGGATCCATTTGATATGTCATTGGCTGCAATATCCAAACATCTGGCGATCCTGACCAAAGCAGGTCTTATTTCACAGGAAAAACGCGGGCGTGTAAAATGGTGCAAGTTGGAACCAGATGCCATGCGCGATGCCGCCATTTGGATGCAAAGTTTTGGTCAGTATGATGCACTTAACATCGATGCGCTTGAGGCCTTACTTGACGCTCAGGATCTGGGTGCAAGCGAAACGCCCTAGGACCAGTTATTTTTTGCCCGGGTTTTAATATGTTGGATCATAGCTTGCACCTTGGTCATTTTATGCAGATCCATGTGCGTTACCAACCAGATGTCATCTCCCCACTCTGGTTGTTCAGATATTGCCAATTCAAGCCCCAAAACCTCTGCGCGTTCACAACTGACAAAACCCAACCCTATTCCCGACTGGATCGCCAGATCATGTGCCGTAATACTGGTCGTCTGCATCACTTCGCGCGGACGATTGGGCAGGCCGCGTAACCATCTCGCAAATGGTGCGCGAACACTGTCGCCAATTTGCATGACGAATCTATGATGCATCAGATCGTCGATTGAATGGGGTTTTCCGTGCGCTTTGAAATATGCGCGACTTCCATAAATTGCGTTGCGAAACCGTCCCAAGGGGATCACCACGTTATCAGGCTCATCTGGCATCTTACCCAATCGGATGGCCATGTGTGCCTCGCCGTATTCCAATTTAAAGACGCGCTCGTCTGTTAAAATGCGCAAATTGATATTGGGATAATCAGCGAGAAAGCTGGCAAAGATTGGACTTAGCTGTGGAGCAAGCAACGACAAGGTCGTGACAACCAATTCACCCGATACGCTATCGCC
>CAXABH010000233.1:0-3913 GCA_963966925.1 uncultured Rhodobacterales bacterium | reverse complement strand
ACCTTTGCGGATTTGTTCAGATGGAATTTCAGCCG
The DNA here is from genome assembly GCA_963966925.1 of uncultured Rhodobacterales bacterium. Taxonomy (GTDB): domain Bacteria; phylum Pseudomonadota; class Alphaproteobacteria; order Rhodobacterales; family Rhodobacteraceae; genus HIMB11. The sequence goes on along the minus strand of CAXABH010000233.1, from coordinate 3,878 downwards.
CCTCTGACAAGATACGCGCGGCCAACTGTTCGGCGCTCATCTCAAGTGAATAGAACCCGACCACACCGCCGTCCAATGTCCCCTCATCACCGTTTGGTTTCATGCCCCGGCGATAGGCTTTGGCAATGTTAAAGGCCACGTTGGTCGCAAGCGATGTTTTCCCCATAGAGGGGCGACCCGCAAGAATAATCAGGTCAGAAGGGTGCAGACCCCCCATTTTTTTGTCCAGATCAATCAGCCCTGTCGAAATACCGGCCAAACCACCTTCACGCTGATAGGCCAAGTTGGCCATATCCACGGCCCCTGTCACGGCGGACAAAAAGGATTTAAATCCACTATCCGATTGCCCTTCTTCGGCAAGGGCATAAAGCGATTGTTCCGCTTCAACGATTTGCTTTTTTGGATCTTGCTCGACATCGGCGCGTCGCGCACGGGCTGAAATATCATCGCCCACGCGGATCAATTCACGCCGCATTGCTAGATCGTAGATCAATTGGGCGTAATCGCGTACGGCAAAACCGGCAATGGCGGCGCCCGCCAGTCGCGCCAAATAGGCGGATCCACCCAATTCGCGCAAACCAACATCATCGGACAAAAAGGCGTCCAAAGTCACAGGTGATGCAAGATTATTTTTCGTAATGCGTGCTGCTGCCACTTCGAATATGCGGGCATGAACAGGTTCATAAAAATGTTGCGATTTGATGATTGATGCAACGCGGTCATAGATTTCGTTGTTTGTTAGGATTGCGCCCAACAATTGTTGCTCTGCCTCGATGGAATGCGGCATTGTATCAGGCAGTTGAATTTCTGCGCCTGTTGGATTTATCTCTGCAACTTTGTTCATTTCTTCCCCCGCGTCGTGAGAAGTGTTTAATCCGCCCCTGTGGTAGGGGCAAATTGTATATTCCTGTGGATAACCTGTGGATTAGCATATCTTGCGTTGAAAATCCACCTTATCACCAAATATAGATGTCGTGGTGAAAATTTTTATACGACCTACCCATTATTCCCCATGCGCAGCTCTTGCCATTCGCGCGGGTTGTTTAGGAATTTTTCAACCTCTGCCAAGGTGCCCGTATCATAGGCATTTTGCGCTTTGGCTTCTGCTAAAACATCCCACCACGTACATAGATAATGAAGGCTAACACCATGATCTGACAATGTTTTGACTGTCTCTGGGAAGATGTCGTAATAAAAAATTACGGCTGTATGCGCACAGGTTGCGCCTGTTTCACGGATAGCATCCACAAAGGACAGTTTAGAACCGCCATCAGTTGTTAGGTCTTCTACCAATAAAACGCGCTGGCCCTCACTCATATCGCCTTCGATTCGCGCATTGCGTCCGTATCCTTTTGGTTTTTTGCGCACGTATGTCATTGGCAATGCCATGCGCTCTGCAACCAGTGCCGAAAATGGGATACCTGCGGTTTCGCCACCTGCGATGTTGTCAAATGCTTCAAGTCCCGCATTACGCATAACTGTAACAGTCATGAAATCCATCAAAGTTGAGCGGATGCGCGGATAGCTGATCAATTTACGGCAGTCCACATATGTGGGGCTCGGCAGGCCAGAGGCCAGTGTAAACGGATCCTCAACATTGAAATGTACGGCCTTAATTTCAAGCAGCATACGCGCCGAAAGGCGGGCAATTTCAGAGGCGTCGGGATAAGAACTGGGGATCATGGAAACTTCCTTTTATTCAGCAGACCAAAAAACATCAAAACCAGGATCAAAAACAGTTAACTGCCCCTCTGGTGTTTCGATTTTTGCCGGAAATTGTACGGGTGTATCATGTTTTGTCAGCGTCAGCGTGTTTTGGTTCACTGGCAAACCATAGAATGCAGGGCCGTTTGCGCAGGCAAAGGCGCGCAAATTATCAAGCGCATTTTGTTCTTCAAAAACATGGGCCAGCAGGGACATCGTGTTTGGCGCGGTAAAACAGCCTGCACAGCCACAGGCGCTTTCTTTGTGATGGTCTAAATGTGGCGCGCTGTCTGTCCCAAGGAAAAAGCGCGCATCTCCACTGGCCGCAGCTTCGACCAATGCCTGACGGTGTTCTTCGCGCTTTGCAACTGGCAGGCAGTAATAATGTGGTTTGATCCCACCAACCAAAATGTGGTTGCGGTTAATGATTAGGTGATGGGTCGTAATAGTAGCCCCCAAATTTTCGCCACCTGCGCGGGCATAGTCCACACCATTTTTCGTCGTGATATGTTCCATGATTACGCGCAATTCTGGAATCGCACGCCGCAAGGGGTCCAGGACCGTATCAATAAAGGCGGCTTCGCGATCAAAGATATCGATTTCATCATGCGTCACTTCGCCATGCACGCACAATGGGCATCCGATCTCGGCCATTTTGTCCAAGACATGCCGAACCTTATCAAAATTCCGAACTCCTGAAGCCGAATTTGTTGTGGCCCCCGCTGGATAAAGTTTCACGGCAGTAATCAATCCGGATGCATGGGCGGCGGCTAAATCTTCTGGATCTGTATCCTCGGTCAAATAAAGTGTCATCAGGGGCGTGAAATCGGCGTCTGCGGGCATCGCGGCCAAAATTCTATCCCGATACGCACGGGCATCATCTGCGCGCACAACGGGGGGAACCAAGTTGGGCATGATGATCGCACGATCAAAATGACGCGTTGTGTGGGGCAAAACAGTGTTCAGCATCGCACCATCGCGCAGGTGCAAATGCCAGTCATCGGGGCGGGGCAGTATGATTGATGTGCTCATGCCAGATCGGTTACACAAAATACGCGCTGGTTTCTAGTCCAGTTTAACGGATTTATTCGGCCGCTGTTTGTTCCACCTGCTTTAGGGCCGCGATAAATTTAGGCGCTGTTGGATGCAATCGCAGGGTATGCTGACATACCAATCGTGTCAGTAACGGACCCGGTCGTCCCTGCGTAAGCCATAAAATAGCACGCAAATGACGCATCATTTCGCGCCGTCCACGCTGTAGTTGATAAAATTCTGTTACTGGGTTGTCCGACGTCAGCGCCGTAATTGTGGTTACAAACCGTGTTGCTTGAACAAATTCTGCAGGTTTCACCGATTTCACGTTATGACGCAGTTGCGTGACATTGTTTCCCTGAAATAGGGCGGCGTGCATCGCGTTTTCTGGGCTATCTTGGTCGTAAAAGACATAAACATCCTTGGCGATCTGCTAATTTCAGGGCTGCGAATTGAATGCCGCGATCATCATATGGGCCATCATTATGAACATGTGTAATTTCGCCCGATTTTGACAGATGATCCAGCATGACATCACTGCCATCTTCGCAATCATTGGATAAAATCACAATGTCTGTAAAACCAATTAATTTATGATAGGCGATCCATTCCAACAGGAATGCGCCCTCGTTTTTCTGTGTTGTCACAGCCGTGATTTTCACTCGATACCTCGCTTTCGATTTGGGGCTAGCCTAAACAGCAATCTTAGTTTTCACAATTTCAATGCTGGGATCGCGCACAAATCATTCTATCTTGTGGCGTCTATACGACTTTTTTGCGATACCTCAGTGCTTGACCCCAAGAAAACAAAGTGCAGCATGGTAAATGCAATACCAAGGAGATGGAATGAGCGTGTTTACTTCAATCGATGATGTTCAGGATAAATTATCCGAACAGGGTTATGTATGTTCTCGTGCGCTGGCAACCGTAGTGTTTTTGTCGCTAAAACTGGGTCGCCCTTTATTCCTAGAGGGGGAAGCAGGCGTTGGGAAAACCGAAATTGCCAAAGCGATGGCTGCTGTGTTGGGGCGCAAGCTGATCCGTTTGCAGTGCTATGAAGGGCTTGATGCATCCTCTGCTGTTTACGAATGGAATTTTGCAGCACAAATGGTCGCCATTCGCACAGCCGAGGCATCAGGTGG
>CAXABH010000232.1:0-3922 GCA_963966925.1 uncultured Rhodobacterales bacterium | reverse complement strand
TTGCCGGGTAACCCTCGTGCAGCTCGCCTTCGTCATAGATGGCACCAAAACGGTGATCTAAAAATTCACGCGATACTGTGTCGCTGCCCTGGCCTGAATGTTCCATCTGGAACAGGGCCTGCACTGCGTACAGGCGGCTAGCGGATCGCATTTTGCGTTTTTGGTTGCCAGAGAGTTCAGGGCGAGTGGTCATAGTGTCGATCAGTCCGATGCAAGTTGATACGCGTCATCTGAGGGGCGAAACCCCACACCTTTGCGCGGAGCGCCCCATTTACGGGTCAATGCAATCAGATGCAAGGCCGCAGCCGCCGCACCGCCACCTTTATTTTGACCACTGGCTTGTGCCCGCACTGTCGCCTGATCCATATTTTCAACGGTCAGGATACCATTGCCAATGCACAGCCCCTGCAAACCCAGCATCGTCAGTGCGCGTGAACTGTCATTACAGACGGTTTCATAATGCGTGGTTTCCCCCCGCACCACACATCCCAGAGCAACATAGCCATCAAAACTGCTAAGACGTTCAGAAATCCCGATTGCAGTGGGGATTTCCAATGCACCTGGCACCTCGATCAGATCCCATGTGCCACCTGCGGCCTCAATCTCGGCCTTGGCCCCTGCGACGAGTTGATCGGCAATTTGTTTGTAATAGGGCGACACAACAATCAGTACTTTGACAGATTTGTCAAAGGTTGGGCGATCTAACACATAGTGCGTTTCATTTGATGCCATTATCCAAGCTCCGAAATTTTTTGTGTGCCTGTGATTTCCAATCCATAGGCGTCAAGTCCGACAACCTTGGGTATTGGCGAATTGGTCAAAAGCGTCAGTTTTGAAAGTCCCAGTGCTGACAAAATTTGCGCGCCCACACCATACTGGCGTAATGTTTTTGGGCTGCTGTCTTCGGCCTCTTCAAACTTCATCGATGTGTCGCGCAACAATACCACAACGCCGCGCCCTGCCTTGGCAACAATATCCATTGCATCGCCAAATTCATTTGTCCGACCCTTTGGACCGGCGCCAACGATATCCAACATTGGGTCCATGGCGTGCATACGCACCAATACGGGTTCATCACCGCTTAGGTCGCCCTTGATCAGTGCAACGTGTTGATCCCCATGCGTTTCATCCTCAAACACGCGCATTTGCCAATCACCACCAAATTCCGAACTTACCATGGTTTCGTTTTTCACGCTGACCAAATTGTCGTGGCGACGGCGATAGGCGATTAGATCGCTGATCGTGCCAATTTTTAACCCGTGTTTTTGCGCAAATGAAATCAGATCAGGCAGGCGTGCCATTGATCCATCTTCATTCATGATTTCACAAATCACGCCCGACGGGTTCAACCCAGCAAGGCGGCTGATATCCACCGCGGCTTCTGTGTGGCCCGCGCGCACCAAAACGCCACCCTTGCGCGCACGTAGTGGGAATACGTGCCCAGGCGAGGCTAAATCAGCAGGCCCCTTTAATGCGTCAATCGCAACAGAGACCGTGCGCGCACGGTCATGCGCCGAAATCCCCGTTGTCACGCCTTCGCGCGCCTCAATGGAAACCGTAAAGGCAGTTTCATGACGTGATGAGTTATTTGTGCGCATCAAATCCAAGCCCAGGTCATCAACCCGATCCGATGTCATTGCCAAACAGATCAAACCACGACCATGCATCGCCATAAAATTGATTGCATCCGGTGTAGCCATCTGTGCGGGGATCACCAAATCACCCTCGTTTTCGCGATCTTCGTGATCAACCAAAATGAACATTTTGCCGTTGCGCGCGGCATCTAAAATATCTTCGATTGGGGCGATGATGTCGCGATGGTTCGCTTCGACCAAACCTGGTTCATCGTAATTCATGGGCAGCTCCTGATCAGATTACATCATGTAATACACTTTTTGATCAGGGGTTCCAGCGTATCTGCGCCCTGACAGCGTAGAAATGCGTCAATCTAGTATGTCGTCAAACACATCCTCGATAACATCAAACGCGGCTTTCATAAAACTAAACCTTTTTTTCTTCTTTGGCTTGTGTTTGGATTTCACCTTTTTCGCAGGTTTATGGGATGTATGCTGCCCCGGATCCGTGGAACGTTTTTTCGGCGCCTTCGTGGCTGCTTCAACAGGCAGGCGTTTTAGATCGTGCAACGGCGCACCGCAGGATGCACAGCTAAGTTCATGGCTCACTTTTCCACGCAGCACCAGCGCGGCTTTAGTGCCGCAGTAACAACAGGTGGCGATTTTCTGTGCGAGCATGCTTTTCTTTTCCCTCATCAACCGTGATAAATACTTAGTGATCCACACGATTTTTTAAACTTTTTAGATCTAAATTTTATTTAAATGTTACATTTTTTGAAACCCAGCCCGACGAACGTGAAAAAGCTGCCCTTTAATGCAGATGAACAACGCGTGCATCTGATCATTGGATACACGGCGTTTTTTTTGCCCATCCTTTTGTGGGGTGTGACGTTTGCAGATTTCGCCTGTTTCCCAGCCTCGATCAGCCATTTTTATTACATTCCTGTGGCGGGTGAACTGTTCGTGGGGGCGTTGATCTTTATTGGGATGTGTATGCTGTTTGTCTACCGTGTGGATGGGCCACGACAGAACATGACAGGCGATGTGATCCTGACCCGAATTGCTGGGATTTCTGCGATTTGTGTCGCGGTTTTTCCAACCCGCGGCAGTGGATGCATTTTAAACGGTGAAACATTGCGGCCCTTTGTGTCGAATGCGCACGGTGGTATGAATTTGACACAAACCCTGTCCCCGCCAACGGTCCTAAACGCCCCGTGTGAAACGGTGGCGCCCCAATCACAGGCAGTTAGTGGACCTGACTTTGTGATGCAGGGGTGTTTGCACACGGACTTGATGATGCAATTGGGGGTGACATCCCCATTTTGGAGCAATTTTCACTACATCGCTGCGGCGGTATTATTTATGATTCTATTTTATTTCACTTTATTTGTGTTCCGTCGCATTCAAGTCAATACAGACATCATAAACGGCCAAATAGGGGCGCATAAACAACGCCGCAACCGCATCTATTTCTGGTGCGCGATGTGCATTACACTGGCTATGGCCGCCATTGGCGGGGCAACCCTGAGTGAATGGTATTTTGGGTCCTTGGTTCCATGGTGGGAAATCTATCGCCTGACCTTTGCATTTGAGGCAATTGGACTGATGGCATTCGGACTCGCGTGGCTGGTCAAAGGGCGGTTTATCCCCTGGTTCATCCCCTAGCGCGTCACCGCATATAACGCGACCGCGGCCGCATTTGACACATTCAGCGATCCAAATTCACCCGCAAATTCGATACGCACCAATTGATCAACAGTTTCCTTGGTGCGCTGGCGCAATCCCGGCCCCTCTGCCCCAAGAACCAGAGCGATTGCACGATCCGGATGCGCGGCATAAACGGTATCAATTGTTTCTGTTGCCTCGCCATCCAGACCCAGCACCAAATATCCCAGCTTTTGCAATTCTTGAATGGAATCCGCCAAATTGCGCAGGCGTAAATACGGCTGGCGTTCCAATGCACCACTTGCAGTTTTCGCAAGCGCCCCTGTTTCGGGCGCGCTGTGGCGCTGTGTGCCAATCACGGCGCTGGCACCGAACACCTCGGCTGAACGTAGTATCGCACCCACGTTGTGCGGGTCTGTCACTTGATCCAGCAAAATCATGCGCGGCGATCCTGCACCGGGGGCCAGTGCCACATCCTCAAGACTGCCCCACTTTAATGGTTTGGTTTCCAAGGCCGCCCCCTGATGCACAGAGGCAGGGTCAAGGGGTGCCGCAAATTTGCGGGGATCACATATTTCAGGATCAATGCCCGCCTGCTGAACCGCATCGGCCAATTTATCAGCCGCATTTTTTGTCAGGATTAAACGCAAATGTTGTCGATTTGGATTCAACAACGCATCGCG
>CAXABH010000231.1:0-3943 GCA_963966925.1 uncultured Rhodobacterales bacterium | reverse complement strand
GCTCTTCCGATCTCCCCCTTGCAACAGCCGGCGTGATCGTCGCCGCCCTAACCAGTGCAGCGTTCCGCATGGTTGGGCCCGTCTATGGGCAGCGCACTGGATTGGTCGCCGAAGAAATCGCCTATTTCCTGGCCGCATTTGTTTTAGGAGGTGCGTTGGCACAGGTTCCAGCAGGTTGGTTGGCCGATAAATTTGACCGCCGTTGGGTCATGATTTGGTTATCCATGGCTGCGATTTTCAGTTGTGCATTAAGTGCGGCGATTACCAGCAGTGACATTGTTGTGATCTTTGGGCTGGCTGGTTTGTTTGGCTTTACGACATTTCCAATCTATTCTGTGGCCGCCGCACACGCACATGATTTCGCCGATAGCGATCAGCGCGTCGAATTATCCGCAGCATTAATGTTTTGGTATGCCACGGGGGCCATTGCGGCACCCGCCTTTGCATCATATTTGATTGATCTTTACGGGCCTGCGGCACTGTTTGGGATGATCGCGATTGGCCACCTTGGGCTGGTTGTATTCGGCCTATTGCGGATGCGCGCGCGTCCTGTCCCAGACGAGAAAACTCCCTATGTTTATGCACCGCGCACGTCCTTTACAATTGGTCGACTGTTGCGCGGCGTAAGAGATCGCAACAACTAGCCTTTTCCATCCCTGAAAACTGGTCTAGAAGTGGCGCAACTTTGAACACAAGGACGCGGACATGGCACGCCATCTGATCACATCAGCAATCCCCTATATCAATGGGATCAAACACCTTGGGAACCTTGTCGGGAGCCAGCTTCCCGCCGATTTATTTGCACGCTACCAACGTGCACGTGGAAACGAAGTGCTGTTTTTATGCGCCACCGACGAACATGGCACCCCCGCGGAACTGGCCGCAGCCAAGGCGGGTAAACCAGTGGCCGAATACTGCGCAGAAATGCACGAAGTTCAATCCAAGATTGCGGATGGATTTGGATTGTCCTTTGACCATTTCGGTCGATCTTCAAGCACGCAAAACCAAAGCCTGACCCAACATTTTGCAGCCGTTCTGGCGGATCAAAACCTGATTGCCGAAGTCAGTGAAACACAAATGTATTCTCATGCCGATGGACGTTATTTACCCGATCGCTATATCGAAGGCACCTGCCCCAACTGTGGGTTCGACAGCGCCCGCGGGGATCAATGTGACAATTGCACCAAACAATTGGATCCTGTCGATCTGATCAACCCACATTCCACGATTTCTGGATCAACCGATTTGGAAATGCGTGAAACAAAGCACCTATATCTGCGTCAATCGCAAATGAAAGATCAGCTAGAGGCATGGATTGACAGCAAAACAGATTGGCCCATTTTGACAACGTCCATTGCCAAAAAATGGCTTACCGACGGTGATGGCCTTCAGGATCGCGGGATCACCCGTGATCTGGATTGGGGTGTGCCGGTAAAGCGTGGCGACGACGATTGGCCCGGAATGGAAGGCAAAGTTTTCTATGTCTGGTTTGATGCGCCCATCGAATACATAGCCTGTTCACAAGAATGGGTTGATGCCGGCAAAGGCAGCGATTGGCAACGCTGGTGGCGCACGGATCAGGGGGCAGATGATGTTACCTATACCCAGTTTATGGGCAAAGATAACGTTCCCTTTCACACTCTATCCTTTCCTGCCACGATCCTAGGATCGGGCGAACCATGGAAATTAGTCGATTATATCAAATCGTTCAATTATCTGAACTATGATGGGGGTCAATTCTCAACGTCACGCGGGCGCGGGGTCTTTATGGATCAGGCATTAGAAATCTTGCCTGCCGATTATTGGCGTTGGTGGCTGTTGTCCAATGCACCAGAAAGTTCAGATGCTGAATTCACATGGGAAAATTTCCAAGCAAATGTGAACAAAGATTTAGCAGATGTTCTGGGTAATTTTGTTAGCCGTATCACAAAATTCTGTCGTTCCAAATTTGGTGAGAGCGTTCCAGAGGGCGGAAGCTATGGCGAACAAGAAGAAAAACTAATCGCTGAGATCACTGCACGTTTGCACGAATATGAAACGCATATGGGCGCGGTTGACGTACGTAAGGCAGCAGCCGAGTTACGCGCGATTTGGGTTGCAGGCAACGAATATCTGCAATCCGCAGCGCCTTGGTCAACGTTTAAAGAAGACCCAGAAACAGCCGCCGCACAGGTGCGTTTGGGTCTGAACCTGATCCGTTTATATGCTGTGTTGTCCGCCCCCTTTATCCCATCAACCTCAGCACGAATGATGGAGGCGATGCAAACATCCGACGACACATGGCCAAGTGATGTAGCAGCGGCCCTATCGCACCTATCTGCGGGTCACGCATTTAGCGTGCCAGAGGTGTTGTTTGCAAAAATCACGGATGAACAGCGCGAAGAATGGCAAGCACGCTTTGCAGGAACGCGCGACTAAATATTGTTGGGGTTATCAATAAAAAGGGGCCGGTTTTCACCAGCCCCTTTTCTGTTTTCTGTTGCAGGGTTTTATGCAAAATCCACAAACTTGCTAAACGGCATTTCCCGCAACCGCTGACCCGTTGCATCAAAAATGGCGTTCGCCAAGGCAGGGGCCGCAGGCGGAACAGGGGGTTCCCCGATACCGCGAATTTTGCTGCCATTTTCCAAACCAGCCACATGAATACGCGGCGTTTGGTGCATCCGCATCCCTTCATGTGACCAGAAATTATCCTGTTCAGCGATACCATCCGTATAGGTGATTTCACAATTCATTGCGTGCCCAAGGCCATAGATGACACCACCTTTGACCAAGTTGTCAAAGTTGATCGGATCAACGACTTTGCCAACCTCAGCTGCAATATAAACATCATCGATGCGAATGCCATCTTCTGTCACCGTGATGTCCACAACTTCGGCTGTGGCGACACCGAATGACAAACAAAATGCCAACCCGCGACCACGATTTTCGCCCAAAGGTGTGCCCCAATTCGACATCTCGCCCACTTTTTCCAAAACCTTTCGACTGGGATCATGTGAACACAAACGCAAACGTTCCGCCAATGGATCCGCACCGGCGGCACGGATCAATTCATCCATCATCCCTTCATGAAAGAAGGCGTTTGTAGACGCGCCAACAGAGCGCCATGAACTAAGCGGCGCCAAGGGTTTCGCGCGATACCCCGTAACGCGATAGTTTGGAACATCAAAGGGCTGTTCCCACGCACCCGTCACGATAATTGCATCAGGTCCAGGCAATGAAAGTCCCTGACGCGACATTTGTGAGGCCACGACAGATGGCATGGCAATCCCCAGATCCAGCGCCGAAACCTGACCATTTTCCACACGCCCCGAGGCCCGCGCCATTGCGATCTGGCGGGTATAGTCATGCATCATATCCTCTTCACGGCGATACGTTAGTTTGATCGGCGTGCCCTTGTACTCCATCGCGACTTGCACCGCTTGACGCACAACATCGTCTTCTAATCGGTGACCAAAACTACCGCCCATCATCAACACATGCAGGTGAATTTGATGATGTTCAAACCCTGTCAGTTTCGCGACATTGTTTTCGATAAAACGCGGGATCTGGGTACCTGTCCAAATATCAATCCGATCATCTGTCATCAAAACAGTGGCATTGATCGGTTCCAGCGGAGCGTGCGCCACATAAGGCGCACGGTATTCTGCCGTTAAAACATCACCTTTGACAAGATCGGCTTCGACATCCCCGTCATCACGGTTTTGAATTTCCTGCTGATCTTCGTTAAATGCATCAGACAGTGCCTGCCAATGCCCCTCCATCGTGTCGGGCATATCGGATTTTGGCCAATTTGCGTTGATCATCTCTGTGGCTTGAAACGCGCGCCATGTGTTATCGGCAACCACCGCAATCCCGTTCATCACAGGATGCACGCCCTGAACGCCGCGCATATTTAACGCATCAGTCGCATCATAATCTGTGGCCGTTGCACCGCCCTGAT
>CAXABH010000230.1:0-3960 GCA_963966925.1 uncultured Rhodobacterales bacterium | reverse complement strand
GTGGATGCGCGGGCGCGTGCGGGCATGCATGCACCAGGCAAGAAAGCACGCCCCGAGGACGGAACGGCGCGGTAACGGGCAGAGTCGAAACCGAAGAAAGGCGGCACGTCACCAAGCCGGGGGGTAGCGGTGAGGATGTTGGCAATGTAAACAATGTACGGTCGGCGTGGCCCGTTGGGGGAATATCCAACCAAGGCGCGATAAAGGTGCCCGTATAATGGCCACCACATCCAACCCAATCATCACCCTGTTCCGTACGTCCACCTGTGACAATCCAATCACGGCGTTCCAGGTCAGGGATCGCGGACAAAAGTGGTGCGTAACATGTTGTATATAGTGCATCAGGCCCAGTGAGTGTCCCAAACGGAAACGGCATGTGGATCACTGCATCTTCAGCAATTAACGCCGACAGAGCCGTCCGAACTGAACCCTCTTCAAAATCATACATTGCGGCCTGCAGAGCCTTGATCGCAGCTTTGTTTTCCGTATGCACACAGGGCATTTTAACGTTCCGCCATATGTTTTACACGTTCCATTAGGTCAATTCCCATCTGCGCAAACAGATGGATCATATCAACAAACACCCAGTTTTCGACAAATTGGCCGTTTTCTTCGCGCCAAAAATCGATGCCATTCACGCCACAACGCGCCTGTGTTGCGCTGTGACCTAGATAAGGGCCTGTGTGGGTTAGCGTGACGCCCGGCATACTGGATGCGCCAACAAATGTACCCTCGGCAATCAGGTTATCCAAATCACCGACCGTGCGGTCGGGAAATGCGATCAGCCATGGACGCTGGTGCAAATCCTCAAATTCTTTGAACGACAAACAGGCGCCAATGCCACCTGGTCCGTACCATTTCAGGTTTGGATGAAAATAATCGGCCATACCCATGGATTTCAGATCGGATTGATCAAACCCATTCAAACCTCCAAAAATGAAATCCCGCGCATAATCGCGCAGTTTGTCCGACTGCTGCGCGTCTTGTGCGTTGGCCAAATAGCCGTCGCACCCAGTGGGTGCCGGGTAAACATGCGCAGTCCCGTTGGGTTGGGGGAGGGGGGAAAGATTAATCTGTTCCAACCAATCAATGACATCAATGATGGTTTGAATTCTGATGATTTTTCCCGCGTCATCAAATTCCAAAAATTCACCCCACCGCAGGCGTAGGGTCATGTTGCGCGCGGGGATGACATTTAGATTGTTAATCTGGGTCGCGTGCAGATACCCTGTGCCGCCAACCCAGTGGCGGCCATCTGTACCATCGTCTGCGCGTCCTTCTGAAATGCCGCCCATGAGTATATGCGTTTCACGATGAACCTGATCAAAAGCACCGTAAAACGGGATCACAAAGGACGACATATAATCTGATGCTGTTGTCGTATCCGCAAATGGCGCAAAGCCATCCCAACGCAAATCACGCGCCAAAAACGATTGCGCATCCGCAGGCGTTTCAGCGGCCTTATCAAGAGCCTGCCAAAACGCGATGGCGGATTGTTTATTGCGTTGGTTTATCTTGCTCACTCTGCGGCCTCACCATAGGGAACGTTTTTGCCGCCATATCGGCGCACACGCACGTTGCATTGTTCTGCGTGACCAACAAAGCCCTCAAGCATGCATAGACGTGAACCGTATTCCCCGACCAGGGTTGCAGCCTCATCTGTTTCGATGCGCTGATAGCTGTGTGTTTTTAGGAATTTTCCAACCCACAGGCCACCAGTGTAACGCCCTGCTTTTTTCGTGGGCAGGGTGTGGTTGGTTCCAATCACCTTGTCTCCATTGGCCACATTTGTACGCGGCCCAAGGAATAGCGCGCCGTAGGAATGCATGTTTTCCAAATACCAATCATCACGATCGGTCATGATTTGAACGTGTTCATAGGCCATATCATTTGCGACGGCCAACATCTCTTCATGGTTGTCACATAGGATCATGTCGCCATAGTTTTCCCAACTGGTGCGTGCAGTTTCGGATGTGGGAAGAATGGATAAAATGCGTTCAATTTCATCCAACGTCGCGCGGGCCAGTTTTTCGCTACAGGTGATCATCGCCGCAGGCGAATTATAACCATGTTCCGCCTGTCCCAATAAGTCAGTGGCACACAGTTCAGCATCAACTGTATCATCTGCAATGACCATGGTTTCTGTTGGTCCTGCAAACAGGTCGATTCCCACACGTCCATACAATTGACGCTTTGCCTCTGCCACAAATGCATTACCTGGTCCCACCAGCATATGAACGGGATCAATTGTTTCGGTGCCAATCGCCATTGCACCTACCGCCTGAATGCCGCCCATGACATAGATTTCATGCGCACCTCCCATATGCATCGCCGCAACGATGGCGGGATGGGGTTTTCCGTTCACAGGTGGGGCGGAGGCGATGATGCGCGGCACACCCGCAACCGAGGCTGTCAGAACCGACATATGGGCCGATGCGACCATCGGAAATTTCCCACCAGGCACATAACACCCAACGGATTGAACGGGAATGTTGCGATGACCCAGAATGACCCCGGGCATTGTTTCAACCTCTACATCGGTCATTGACGCGCGCTGGGCTTCGGCGAAGTTACGGATTTGTTTTTGGGCAAACTTAATATCTTCCATATCGCGTGTGGAAACCTGCTGCATGGCAGCCTGAATTTCACTTTCGCTAAGGCGGAAGGATGTCGGGGAATAGTTATCAAACTTTTCACTTAGATCACGAACGGCGGCATCCCCGCGTTCCTGAATGTCGCTTAATGTCGTTTCGACAACCGCACGCACTTTGGCGTCTTCTGCTGCTTTTTCTGATTCTGGTTTTGATTTATGTAGGTATTGTACTGCCATTTTACTCACCTTTCGCGTCTGGACTTGGGGCGATTTTTTCGCCTCGATCATAGGCTTCCCAGCCGTGCCCATTAAACAAATCTACGCCGAGTTGTGCCGCCACATGGGCGAAATCGACGTTTACCCAATTGTCGACAATCTTACCGTCGACGACCTTCCAAAAATCCATATAGCGGATTTCAATACGTTTGCCCGTGGGCGCAATCCCAAGGAATTCGCCACTGTGCGTGGCCTCTTGGCGGCCAAAGGCAGCAGCCCATTCGCCCATATACAGACGTGCTTCATCAATACAGACCTTGTCTGAAAACGCAGCCTGAAAGGGGCGTTGCCAATTGTCTTGAAATTCCTGCAAGCCTGTTTTTGTGCCGCATCCCTGATTTCCCATCCAACGGAAACCCTGAGAAAAAAATTCACCGATATCGTCAATGCGATGGTCGTTCAGACCATCCACCATGGTTTCAATGACACGGCGCGTTTCGTCCGATTTGCTCATGTCAGTGTCGCGCGTCAGCACGGCTTGTTGGGGGCGGGAACCTTTCATCGGGTCTCTCCTTTCAGAATGCATTGGGCCTGTGAGGGGATGACGATCACCCCAATTAGAAAATTCCTTGGCATCCTGTTCAACGCCGGGTGGCGTGCTCCGGCATGTTTAGGTGCGGAACTGCTCATGCTGCGTTCTCCGCGATCTCGGCGAACAGGTCGTATCCCAGCTGCAAAAGAACGTGAGGAATGTCGAGCATGCACCAGTTCTCGACAATCTTGCCGTTCTCGCATCGCCACCAATCACAATCACGCATGAAAACACGTTTGCCAGTGGGTTCGAGCCCAAGAAAAGGTTTGACGTGAACACCAGTGATCATGCGCCAGCCATGCAAGAAGGCATATTCTCCGTCACCGGATTTACAATCGGCACCAACATCCGTGATGCCTGCACCTTTGCCGTCGCCCCATCCTTCGAAGGTGGTTTCAAATGGGCGCTGAAAAGCGTCAAAGGCATCGACCGTCGAATATGTACCAAGTCCACCTGGCCCGTACCAAACCATGTTATCATCCCAGAACGGGCGCCATGCTGCGTCTTTGGTGGTCAGCAGTTTCAGCATGCCTTCAACCAGGTTGGCCGAGACCAGCGA
>CAXABH010000229.1:0-3976 GCA_963966925.1 uncultured Rhodobacterales bacterium | reverse complement strand
GCGACCACCGAGATCTACACTCTTTCCCTACACGACGCTCTTCCGATCTATTTTGCATCCCCATACACTGGATGTGAAAGAAGTGGTTTGGTGGTCAATCTATGAAATCGGTCACAGACTAACAGACCGTTTTGACGATGTCCCCCAGGATCAGATCACAACACGCGCACCCCGCGTGTTTATCGCAGGGGATGCCTGTCACACACACAGCCGCAAGGCTGGGCAAGGCATGAACGTATCAATGGGTGATACGTTCAATCTAGGTTGGAAATTGATCTCGGTCCTTCAGGGTCATTCAGATCCCATGCTGCTTGCAACCTATTCTGAGGAACGCCGCGCGACAGCCAAGGCGTTGATCGACTTTGACCATCAATGGTCCCGCGCCGTCAGCACGCAGTCGACAGATGGGCAGGATGAAACCCCTATGATCCAACGTAAATTTGTTGAGGGTGGGCGATTTACGGCAGGATTAACCGTCTGTTACAACACATCCGCGATCACCGGAAACAATGATCATCAATCCCTAGCAACAGGCCTGCCCATGGGCGAACGTTTTCATTCCGCACCTGTTGTGCGATTGGCCGATGCGAAACCTATGGAATTGGGCCATGTGGTTGAGGTGGGACATCGCTGGACGCTGTTCGCGTTTGCCCCAGATGCCACACCCTGCGATACATCATCAGCAATGTGGTTAATGCTGGATCACCTGCAACATGACGCCAAATCTCCAATCAAACACTGCATCGACACAGCACAAGATCCTGACAGCTTGCTTGATGTGCGCGCAATTTATCAGCAGGGGTTTCGGGATATCGAATGGGGATCGCTGCACCCCGTTTTGCGACCCGCTAAGGGTAAATATAGCCTAACCGATTATGAAAAGGTGTTCTGCACCGATGGTTTTCGAAAACCAGACATTTTTGATCTGCGTGGCATTAATCGCAACAAAGGCGTGCTGATCCTTGTGCGTCCTGATCAGTACATTTCACAAATTCTGCCCCTTTCGCAGACAGATGTGTTATTTGCCCATCTAAATTCTGTTTGGAGCAGTAAGAAAGGGGCGTAGGGTATGCATTTCGATCTAACGGGCAAACGTGTTTTGATCAGCGCGGGTGGCTCTGGCATAGGACGCGCGATTGTTGAAGGTTTTGTTGAACAAGGGGCACAGGTGGTGACCTGTGACATCAATCCTGACTTTGTAGCGGATCTGGAAACTGCGATGCCAAGCGTTATGGCGCAGGTGGTAGATGTCAGTGACGAAACCGCTGTCCAAAATTTTTCCAACGCTGCGATTGAACATCTGGGCGGGTTAGATTGTTTAGTGAACAACGCAGGCATTGCAGGGCCCACGTTACCCATCGAAGAGATTGACGCATCCGATTGGGGCGCCTGTTTGAACATATGCCTAAACAGCCAGTTTTATTTTTCCAAGGCCTGTATTCCAGCCCTGCGCCAAAGTGGGGATGCATCTATCACCAACCTATCTTCTGCCGCAGGCAAGCATGGCTTTGCCTATCGCACGCCCTATGCTGCCGCGAAATGGGGGGTGATCGGCCTAACAAAGTCTCTGGCGATTGAACTTGGCTCTGACAAAATCCGCGTAAACGCAATTCTACCTGGATTGGTTGCGGGGGATCGACAGCGCAATGTCCTATCAGCCAAGGCACAAAGATTAGGCAAATCCTATGAAGAGGTTGAACGCGATGCATTCTCTTACACCTCGATCAAGGACTATGTCACCGCACAGGATATCGCAGATCAAATCATGTACATCGCCTCCCCATCAGGGCGACGCATTTCGGGTCAGGCGATTGCCGTGGATGGTGATACCAAAATGCTGGCCTAAGTATGTGTTAGGCCGCATGTCGGTTAAATCTGGGGGCGGCCACGATGCCACCATCAAACAACTGTGAAATTTCACGATCACTCATTCCCACAACATCGCCTAAAATTTCCTCGGTATGCTCGCCCAGCTGTGGCGCCTTTACCGCGTCAGGCGTGTCGCACTGTTCAAATGTCATTGGCGATTTGGGAACCAAATATGACCCACTGTTTCCCTGCTGTGTTTTGACGAACATGGGGTTTGCGGCGCTTAAATCTGCGTCTTCAGCCAAGGCGCGTTTGATTGTTCTAAACTCTGACCACGTTAGACCAGCCGCATCAAATATGGGTGCGATATCTGAGAGAGCGCGTTCCTGGAACCAGGGAGACAAAAGCGCTGTGATTTGATGGCGCAGCGCCCAGCGCGCGCCTTCGTCATTTAGATCGGCGTTATTTTCATGCGCCAAACGCTGCATCACATCGGCGCTATCCGTGGCCTTCACAATTCCGCGCCACTGTCGATCCGTTAGACCAATGATCATAATGCGGCGCCCATCTGCACAAACAAAATCCTGCCCATACGCCCCATAGAGCGCATTGCCCGATTTCCCACGCTCTTTCGCATTCACGGTTGCATCCCCAATCATCCCAAGGTGACCGATCACGGCAGATGCCACATCTTTTAGGTTCAAATCAACGGCCTGCCCTGTGCCGTGACGCAGTCGATGACGCTCTGCCGCCAGCAATGCTGACACACACATGTTACCCGCAATCAAATCCCATGCAGGTAGGGCGTTTGCCGTTGGATCTGTCGCCCCTTCTGGGCCAGTGATATCAGGAATGCCAAGTGCGGGGTTCACAGTATAATCCACCTGCGGGCGGCCGTGTCTATCACCGCTTAGTGTCACTGACACCAGATCAGGGCGATACTGCGATAGTGTTTCATGATCCATCCAACCCCGCACGCGCAGGTTTGTCAGGAACAGACCAGCATCTTCGCCCGGTGCCGTGATGATCTGCGTGATTAATTCTTTGCCACGCGGATCTCTCATATCAATTGCGATGGATTTTTTGCCCTTGTTCATGCCATCCCAAAATAGGCTCTGCCCATTTGGGGCCAAGGGCCAGCGCCCCGCATCCAAACCACCTTGCAAACGATCGAAACGAATAACTTCGGCGCCCATTTGGGCCAATGTCATTCCCGCCAAGGGAACTGCAACAAATGCGGATCCTTCGACAACCCGCATACCATTTAAAATTCCACTCATACTGTCGTCCCCCAAATAGCGGTTGCCTGCATGCATTGATGTCCATCGGATGCAGAAAATAGGCGCATCGTTGATGCATCATCATTCACGCCGATTATTGAAAAGTCCTCACCCGCGAAGGCAGGATGCACCCCGCGAAAGTCAAAATACTGCGGAACTGCGCCACGGTGCTGCACAGCGGCCTGCATGATAAACGTCGCTTGCAGCGGACCATGCACAACCAATCCAGGATAGCTTTCTTCGTTGCGTGCGTATTCTGCGTCATAGTGTATGCGATGCGCATTGAACGTCACCGCCGAATACCGAAACAGCAGCGGACTGGTCATGTTCATGTCGATTTTAACATCACACGCACTGGGTACAGACCGTTTTTTCGGGGGGGTGTAGGTGTTGGGGATTTCAAGATAAACGATATCTTGTCGTTCAATGATCGCAATCCCGCGAGGGCCAGAAATGATATGATCAACCGTAACCAAGGCCATCGGTCCGACACTGGTTTCCTTTTCAACCACGTCACGAATGGTAGAGGTCCGTGTCATGACATCCCCAACCTGCAAGGGCGCACGAAATTCTAACGCCCCCCCCGCCCACATCCGGCGCGGCAATTTTATCGGTGGAAGGAAATCACCACCCTTGGCATGTCCATCCGTCTTCAAATCTTGGGTCATGGCATCTGGGCCAAATGCACACCAATGCCACAACGTGGGCATGGGCTCACCCGATTGCGGCGCGTCGCTTCCAGATACACCTACAGTGGCGTGTATCATTCTGGCACGTTCTGGCGTAACGCAATCCTGCTGTGTTTTTGTTTTCCCTGCCCATACTGACAAATTCAATTGATCCATGGGGTATCCTCGTTGATGCTATAACCGATATAGCACGAGAAA
>CAXABH010000228.1:0-3987 GCA_963966925.1 uncultured Rhodobacterales bacterium | reverse complement strand
CCGTGATCCCCGCATCGGTTTGCAGCGCAATCACAACTGATGTCACTGTATCGCAGGTTTTGCCATCAGCCATGTAATAGGCTTCGTGACTGGTTAAAGGGATATTCCAAAGTTTGAGTGAGGTAATTTTCATGCCTGCCCCCTTACTCGGCCGCAAAATCCGTGCGTGGCAACACGCTGGCTGGATCATAAGCCGCATCCCCCAAAATACGGGCTGCGCGCGGTTCGCCCGCGATCAAAACGCTGACCTCTTTGCCCGCCACATTGTCCTGTGGGCGCACATAGGCAAAGGCAAAGATTTTTCCAACCGTGTGTCCATAGGCAACCGATGCCGTTGATCCAATAACCGTTCCATCCACAATAATGGGTTCACCGCCATGTCCATCTTCGATCCCATCAGGTTCGATTTCCAAATAGGCACAGATCCACCGCATGTTGTCGGTATTGAGCGTTTTATTCTTACCAATATAGTCGGTTTCATTGCGCGCAAATCGCAACACATCCGCCTCAGCAAGGGTCACTTCATTTGTCAGCTCACCCGCCCCTTTGAATGCCTTTTCCATGCGAAGCGAATTCATAGCAAAGCTGCCATAATCCTGAATGCCATGCGCCTGACCCGCAGCACAAAGGGCATCATAAACTGCCAATGCTCCGTCCCGTGAGATATGTAGTTCCCACCCCAATTCACCCGCATAGGACATACGCAGCGCCCAGAGTTTGACGCCCGCAACCTCAATCTGTTTGGCTTTCAGCCATGGAAAGCCCGCATTTGATAAATCCGCATCTGTGCAGGCGGCCATGACGGCACGCGCCTTTGGTCCATTGATGGCAAGCGCAGACCAATCCGTTGATAGAATTTTGACCAAAACGTCTTTTCCATCCGCGTTGTGGTTTAGATGATCCACCAAGCGCTGTTCAAAGAAGGCCGCACAAACAAGGTAATAGCGTGCCTCATCCAATTTCACGACTGTTGTTTCCAACTCAATTCGTCCAGCACGCTTCAACATGTGTGTTATGGCAATACCACCCACCTTTTTCGGCAGCTTGTTGGCAACCAAGTGGTTCAACAGATCCTCGGCGTGCGCGCCTGATACCTCGACCTTGGTAAAGGCCGATATATCCATGATTCCAACCCCTTCGCGCACAGCACGACATTCCGCACCGACCACATCATGCACTTCATTGCGCTTAAAGCTGTAGTAATCGCGCTGCTCAACACCGTTTTTGGCAAACCATCTAGGGCGTTCGTGGCCATAGACTTCTTCATAAACCGCACCCTTTTCTTTTAGGCGATCATAAAGGGGGGAAGGTTTGATGGGACGTCCCGCCAAACGGTTGAAGTGGGGAAACGGAATTTCGTGGCGCAAACAGTAATCTTCATGCGCCTTGGTGACTTGCCAATCCTTAGTTGCATATGCGCCAAAACGACGTGGATCATAATCACGCATCGAAATGTCGGCTGCACCATGAACCATCCAACGTGCGAGTTCACGTGTCAGACCCGGACCCCAGCCGATCCCGATTTGTGTGCCACAGCAACACCAGTAATTTTGCACACCAGGCGCAGGACCAATCAGAGGGTTCCCATCAGGTGGATGAGATATTGCACCATGCACTTCGCGTTGAATACCAAGTTCCGCGAATATCGGCATACGGTTCAAGGATTCCTCAAGATACGGCATGACGCGATCATAGTCGGCATCAAATAGCCAATTTTCATAGTCCCATGGACATTCATCATGCCAAACGGAATTTGAATTTTCTTTTTCGTATATGCCGATCAAACCGCGTTTCTGCTCCATGCGGATGTAACCCGAAACCTTGCGGTCATCACGAATGACGGGCAATTCGGTTTCCAAATCTTGGAATTCAGGAACATTGTCAGTCACGAAATAATGGTGAGTCATAGAGGTCATTGGCAATTGTAGCCCAGACCATTCGCCCATTTGCCGCGCATATGTCCCCCCTGCATTCACCACGTGTTCACAGGTGATTGATCCCTTTTCGGTTTCTACCAACCATTCACCGCTGTCCAACTGTGTGATGTTGGTGGCCCGTGTGTGGCGAAAAATGCGCACGCCACACTGACGCGCCCCTGTGGCCATGGCCATTGTCACATTTGTTGGATCAACATGTCCGTCGTCTGGTGTGTGCAGCGCTCCAATAACGCCCTCTAGGTTATAATAGGGATGCAATTCAGCAATTCGTGCTGGCCCAACCAATTCGATATTGAACCCCAATGTGCGCCCCACTGATAAGGTGTGACGCAACCAATCCATTTCATCCGGCGTATAGGCCAAACGGAATGACCCACACCCGTGCCAGGTCACAGGCTGCCCCGTTTCACGTTCCAAGGCGCCAGAATACAGATCAATATTATAATCCACACATTTCCCAAGGCTAAAGCTTGAGGTTGAATGCGTGATTTGACCTGCAGCGTGCCAAGTCGAACCCGAGGTCAACTCTGCCTTTTCCAACAAAACCGTGTCAGCCCCCCACCCTTCTTTTCCAAGGTGATAGGCAAGCCCAACGCCCATAACGCCCCCGCCCACAATGACAACACGTGCGTGTGATGGAAATTCCTTCTGTGACATGGATATGATTCCTGATCTGATTTCGCCGAATTCACTAGACACGATATGCGCACAAATGTACCATAGTCAATTATGAATGATACAAATGTACCAAATCTGGAAATCGACTCAACCGGTACCATCCTTGCGCGGCTTACGGCCGATTGGGATGAACTGACCCCCGAGGCACAAAAAGCTGCGCGATACGTATTGGATAATCCACAGGATGTGGGTGTCTCTACGGTGCGTGAAATTGCTGAGGCTGCAAATGTCAAACCCAACACACTTGTGCGCATGGCACGTCAGGCGGGTTTTGAGGGGTATGAGGATTTCCGCGCCCCTTTTCGTGATGCGATCCGCGCAGGCACCGTGGATTTAGGCGATCGTGCGCGTTGGTTGCAGGACATAGCAAAATCGGGTGATTTGGGTGGGCTTTACGCCGATATGGTAGGGGCTGCGTTGAAAAACGTTCAGGACAGCTTTGCCAATCTAAGTGTCGATAAACTTGAAGCCGCGGCCAATGCGATTTGGCAATCACGCAATGTATACACCATGGGTGTTGGCGTAAATCATACGAATGCGCAGAATTTCACCTATCTTGCCTCGACAGGTATGGTCGGCTTTCACGCAATTCCCGGGCCTGGCTCAACAGCGGTTGATGACATCGCATGGGCGGATGAACAGGACGTCTTAATCGCGATGACAATGCGCCCCTATCGCCGTGAAGTGATCGAGGCCGTCAACATAGCCATTGCCCAAGGAATGTGCGTTATCGCCATTTCTGACAGCCCTGCAAGTCCCATCATCCGTGCAGCGCAGCATGGGTTTATTGTGTCCGTCGAAACACCCCAATTTTTCCCATCCTCGGTTGGCACACTTGCAGTGCTTGAAACTTTGCTCAGTTTTGTGATTTCTGTAGCGTCTGAAGAAATTGTTGACCGAGTCGAAACCTTTCACCAACGCAGAACCAATCACGGATTTTATGAGGAGGATCCCTGATGTCATCCAGTCCGACGCAATCGCTTGCGGCGAAATATTATACCGATCCAGAGATATTCAAACTGGAAACCAACGGACTATTGGCCCGCACATGGCAATTTGCAGGGCACGCCAGTCAGTTAAAGGAAACAGGCGATTACTTTACTTTTGAAATGGCAGGCGAAAGCCTGTTTTGTATCAAGGGGCGTGATGGTGCGATCCGAACTTTTTATAACGTCTGCCAACATCGCGCACACCAACTGGTTAGTGGTCAGGGGCAAACGCGCGTTGTGGTCTGTCCCTATCATGCATGGACTTATGAATTAACGGGGGAACTGCGCGCTGGCCCGAATATAAATGCCGTTGAAGGATTTGATAAAACATCCATCTGCCTGACATCTGTACGCACTGAGGTGTTTTTGGGATTTATCTTTGT
>CAXABH010000227.1:0-3987 GCA_963966925.1 uncultured Rhodobacterales bacterium | reverse complement strand
GCGGGCCTTTGGGGACGTGAGGTTGCCGCCTTGGCGGGGCTAAAACTGCCACTTCAGCCGACAGAACACCAGTATTTTGTAACAGAAACCATTGCGGAAATTGATGGTATGGATCGTCGTTTGCCATCAGTTGCGGACCGTGATGGGGAATATTACCTGCGCCAAGAGGGAAAAGGATTATTGGTGGGGGCGTATGAGCGCGCGCTGAAATTCTGGGCCGAGGCTGGAACACCTCCGGATTTCGGGCATGAATTGTTTGATGATGATCTGGAACGGATCGAAGAAAACATGATGCGTGCCATCGAACGCGTACCTGCAGTTGGCGAAGCAGGCATCAAACGTGTGATTAATGGTCCCATGATTTGGTCACCAGACAGCAATGTGTTATTTGGCCCTGTTCCGGAAATGAAAAACTATTTCTGTTGCAATGGTATTATCCCGGGCTTTAGCCAATCAGGTGGTATGGGATTACTGGCTGCGGAATGGATTATTCAGGGCGAAACAAAATATGACATGTTTGCATGGGACATGGCGCGTTTTGGCGATTGGGCGGATGCGGCCTTTACCAAGGCGCGTGTGGGCGATCAATACGCGCATCGGTTTAAAATTCATTTCCCAAATGAGGAACGTGAGGCGGGCCGACCCCTGCGCACGCGACCCATTTTTGCAAAACAAAAGGAATTGGGCGCAACCTTTGGCCTGAACTACGGCTGGGAACATGCGCTTTATTTTGATGCACAAACCCCTGAAACTGCGGGCTTTACGCGCCAAGCATGGTGGCACAGCGTCGGACGTGAGGCCGAGATGTTGCGCGATAGCGTCGGCGTCATCGATATTTCAAACTTTGGTAAATACAGCGTCAAAGGGGCAGGAGCACAAGATTGGTTAAATGCCGTTTTCGCCAACAAAATGCCCAGCGAAGTGGGCCGTTCGTGTCTAACACCCCTGATTGGGAAACGCGGTGGTATTGCGGGTGATGCAACGGTTACCAAATTGGGCGAAGATGACTATTGGGTGGTCAGTTCTGGCATGGCTGAACGTTATCAGCAGCGTTTTTATCAAATGGTGGACTTGCCCGAGGGCACAACATTTGAAAGCAAAACAAACGATACCTGTGCGTTCAACGTGGCCGGCCCCAAATCGCGGGAATTGCTACAACGGCTTAGCAATGCGGATTTGTCCAATTCTGCCTGGCCCTTTATGCGATCTGGTCATTTGACCATTGCAGGGGTCGAGTGTGCGGCATTGCGCGTCAGCTTTACGGGCGATTTGGGTTGGGAAATTTATTGTGATGTTGCGGATCAATTGGCCGTTTACACAGCACTGACTGATGCAGCGGCAGAATTGGGGGGTGGCCCGGTTGGATCGCGTGCCCTGATGTCACTGCGTGTGGAAAAAGGGTATGGCAGCTGGTCGCGCGAATATAGCCCAGAATACTGGCCCCAAGAAGTCGGCCTTGCACGGTTGTGCAAAATGGACAAAGAGTTTTTGAATAAATCGGCTGCTGCCGAGGTTATGAAAAACGAACCACGTGAAAATTTGGTGTTGATCCATATTGATGAAGACGCCGTCACCGCATCAAATGCCGATGCCACAGGGGGCGAGCCGATTTTCAAGGATGGGGTTGGCATTGGACGTGTGACATCGGGTGCCTATGGATATTGCGTTGGAATCTCATTGGCGCTTGGGTATGTGAACGGCGCATCTGCGGGTGATCGGGTTCAGGTAATGATCCTTGGAATACCGCATGCTGGAACCATTTTGGCCGAACCTCCCTTTGATCCCAAGGGGGAACGGCTGCGTGGATAATAGCCGATGAAGTCAGCAAAACCGCCCAACAAAATTGGGCGGTTTTTTACATGGGTGTCACGCGCAATTGGGTAATACGATTGGCCTGTCGTTCGATCACTTCAAATCGGTAGCCCAAGAAATAAAAGATTTGTCCCATGGTTGGGATCATCTGTGCCTCGTGAATGACCAAACCCGCCAGCGTGTTCGCCTCATTATCAGGAAGGGACCAATCAAGCGCCCGGTTTAGATCGCGGATTGTCATCGCACCATCCAGCGTATAGCGCCCCAATGTGTCTGGTTTGATCGCCTGATCCTCGGGTGTGTCAAACTCATCGGCGATTTCGCCCACGATTTCCTCAAGAATATCTTCGAGTGTGATCAACCCTTCTAATGTCCCATATTCATCCACCACCAATGCAAAATGTGTGCGTCGGCGCAGGAACTGGCGCATTTGATCATCCAAGGATGTCGTGTCAGGTATGAAATAGGGTTCCATGGCAACTTCGTTGATATCGAATTTTCCAAGATCGGAAAGTTTGGCCTTGGGACCGCTGACCAGTCGATACATTTGACGTGCCAAATCCTTGGCATGAATGACACCAATTATGTTTTCAGGATCATCCTTATAAACGGGCAGACGCGTATGGGCGCTTTCTAAACACTGGGTTAAAATCGCCTGTGGATCATCGTCCGAGTTGATCATTTCGATGCCCGA
Organism: uncultured Rhodobacterales bacterium; assembly: GCA_963966925.1. Classification (GTDB taxonomy): domain Bacteria; phylum Pseudomonadota; class Alphaproteobacteria; order Rhodobacterales; family Rhodobacteraceae; genus HIMB11. The sequence goes on along the minus strand of CAXABH010000227.1, from coordinate 1,481 downwards.
ACGGTGCAGCATGATTTCTTCGACCGTGCGGTCGGATAAATCCAATGCCCCCAAAATGCGGTCACGGTCCTCTTTTTCAACCACACCTTCGGAATGCCCCAAACTCAGTGCGCCAACAATCTCTTCTCTTACGGCTAGGATATGGCTGTCGGGGTCCGTGCGCACGCCAAACACACTTAACACACCGCGCACAAACCAGCGTACGGTGGACACAATCGGGGCGAAAATGCGGATCACGACACTTATAGGCAAGGACACGCGCGCAGCCGCTTTTTCTGCGTTCGTGATTGCATAGGTCTTGGGAAGAACCTCGGCAAAGATCAAAACCAAAACGGTCATAATCAGGGTGGCTAGGGCGACGCCACTTTCACCATACATTCGTGTGAACAACGCCGTTGTCAGCGATGTCGCCAGAATGTTGACCAAATTATTCCCAAGCAGCACTGACCCAATCAGGCGTTCATTGTCTTCGGTGATGCTTAATGCACGCTGCGCACCACGCGACCCTCGATCCGCCTGCGTGCGCATTTTTCCCCGCGATGCAGCGGTAAGTGCCGTTTCAGATCCGGAAAAGAAACCAGATAGCACCAACAAGAAAAGGATCGCACCAGTGGTGATCCAAAATGCAGTATCAAGGTTTACAAATTCGTGTTCCATCTCTGGGTCTCTCGGGTTAGCGTTATGCATAGCTTATGGGGATTAAACCCCGTGCAATCAAGGGGGGCGGCATGCGACTGGTGGATTTGGGCGAAATTGACGGCCCATTATTGATCTTTGGTGGCGCGTATTCGAACCTACAGGCAACGCAGGCCTTGATTGATGCCGCACATCGCCATGATATTGCGGCACAGCAATGTATTTTTACCGGCGATAGCATCGCATATTGCGCAAATCCTTCAGAAACCTTGGACCTGCTGCGTATGTTTGGCTGCCACATGATTAAAGGGAATTGTGAAATTGAACTGTCTGTTGGCAGTGATACCTGTGGATGTGGATTTGAACCGGGTAGCAGTTGTGATGTGCTGTCGCGTGGATGGTACGCATATGCCAATAAACAGATAAGTCTCCAGCAGCGACAGTTTATGGGCGCGTTGCCAGATCATCTAACGTTTCATCATCATGGGAAACGCTATATCGTGTTACATGGCGGCTATCATGATATTTCAGAGTTTTTGTTTCCTACGACATTCGATAAGGATTTTACACGTATTATCAACCAAGTAAGGGGCGATATTGATGCGTTTGATGCAGTCATTGCAGGTCATTCTGGGATCCCGTTTACAAGAACGGTTGATGGCGTATCTTGGCTAAACAGTGGTGCGATTGGCATGCCTGCACATAATGGAAAGCCGAGCACATCTTATGCTATTTTGGATGCAGGTGAATTTAAGATTTATGACATGATCTATGATTATAATGCCGCATACAACGCAATGCGACATGCGGGACTGGATCAGGGGTATCACACCGCGCTTAAAACA
>CAXABH010000226.1:0-3993 GCA_963966925.1 uncultured Rhodobacterales bacterium | reverse complement strand
ACCGATAAAGCACATTGAATTTGTTTCCCTGTCACCAGATCGGGCTTTGGTGGTTTTGGTATTTGCAAATGGTCACGTCGAAAATCGAATATTCACGCCGCCCATTGGTCAAACACCGAGTTCATTGCGCGAGGCTGCTAATTTCCTGAATGCAATCATGCAGGGTCATACACTGTCCGAAGCGCGTCAGGTTGTTGACGCCGAAATTAAGTCCCGCAGACAAGAGTTGGATACCTTGGCCCAGCAACTTGTCGAAACTGGCGCCGCCCTTTGGGAAAACGAAGGCGACCGTCATGAAAGACTCATCGTACGGGGGCGTTCGAATCTTTTGGCCAACGAAGCAGAAGAAGTTGAGCTTTTCCGCATAAAAGAATTGTTTGATGACCTTGAACGCAAGCGTGATATCGCCGATTTTCTAGAATTGACCCAACAGGGCGACGGTGTGCGCATTTTTATTGGGTCTGAGAATAAACTTTTTTCATTATCGGGTTCCTCTTTGGTGGTTTCCCCGTATATGAACGCTGATCGAAAGATTATTGGTGCTGTGGGTGTAATTGGACCCACGCGCTTAAACTATGGGCGGATTGTGCCTATTGTGGATTATACCGCGCAGCTTGTTGGCAAGATGATCGCGGATCAAAGTTAGAGGTGAATGATGGCAGAGCCAAAAGAACAAGAGTTTTTGGATGACATTGCAGATTTAGAAGCAGAGCAAGACGCTGATGATATGATCGACATCGATGAAGCTGCAGCTGAGTTTGATGAATTCGACGCACTGCGTGTTGAACGTGACGAATACAAAGAACGGTTTATGCGTGCACTGGCAGATGCAGAAAATTCACGCAAGCGTGCTGATAAAGATCGCAAAGAGGCGGAAAATTATGGCGGATCAAAACTGGCCCGCGATTTATTGCCTGTTTATGACAACATGAAACGCGCGATCGAGGCTGCAGGTGATGAACAACGACAGGCTGCAGCAGCACTGATCGAAGGCGTTGAATTAACAATGCGCGAACTTTTGAACGTATTTTCAAAGCACGGGATAACAATTATCGCACCAGAAGTTGGTGATAAGTTTGATCCACAACAACATGAAGCGATGTTCGAAGCACCCTTACCCGGCACAAAAGCAGGGGACATTATTCAGGTGTCTGCAGAAGGGTTCATGTTACATGATCGATTGCTGCGACCTGCCCAGGTTGGTGTGTCGTCAACACCGGCAAGTTAATTTGGATTGAGGCGCTTATTTAAGCGCCTCTTTTAATTCATATAGCTTTTGCAGTGCTTCGCGCGGTGTCAATTCATCAGGTAGAATTTCATTTAGCATTTGTTCAATTTCATTGGGATCGGATGAAATTGGTGCTGTCTGTGTTTGTGTTGGTGTTGCCGCGAATAATGGCAGGTCGTCAATGATGGCTTTGGGTGTACTGCTTCCCTCACGCTCACCTTGTTCCAGCGCATCCAAAACAACACGCGCACGTTCGACGACGGCGCTGGGCAAACCAGCAAGCTTGGCAACCTGAACCCCATACGAACGATCCGCTGCCCCCTTTTTCACCTCATGTAGGAATATAACATCGCCTTCCCACTCTTTTACGGTGACGGTCGCGTTTTCCACGTTGTCCATTTTATCCGCCAATGCCGTCATTTCGTGATAATGGGTGGCAAACAGTGCTCTGGATTTATTGACGTCGTGGATATGTTCCAAAGTGGCCCAAGCGATCGATAAACCGTCATATGTTGCGGTTCCCCGGCCTATTTCATCCAAAATCACCAATGCACGGTCATCGGCCTGATTTAGGATTGCCGCAGTTTCAACCATTTCCACCATAAAGGTTGAACGCCCGCGGGCCAGATCGTCTGATGCGCCAACGCGACTGAATAACTGGCTAACCGCCCCAATATGCGCATGATCAGCGGGAACATATGAACCCGATTGCGCCAATATGGCGATCAGCGCGTTTTGGCGCAGGAATGTTGATTTACCCGCCATGTTTGGTCCTGTCAGCAACCAAACCTTACCATCATTTAACGCGCAATTGTTTGCCACAAAACGCGCACCATCTGATTGCAGTGCGGCTTCGACCACTGGGTGGCGCCCTCCTGAAATTTCAAATGCCTTGCTGTCGTCAACGGTTGGACGGACCCAATCGTTTGACTGTGCAATTTGTGCAAGGCTTGTGGCGACATCCAATTCCGCCAGACCACCAGCAGCCACAGAAATTTCATCGGCAATCTGCAAAATACTGCGTGTAAGAGACTGATATATGCGTTTTTCTAATTCGATCGCATGATTACCCGCATTCAATATCTTGGTTTCAATTTCGGACAATGGAATTGTTGTAAACCGTACTTGATTTGCAGTTGTTTGGCGGTGAATAAAGGTTTCGTTCAGCGGGGGCGCCATCATTTTATCCGCATGTGTCGCGGTCGTTTCAATGAAATAACCTAATACATTGTTATGTTTGATCTTGAGCGAGGATATTTCTGTCAGTTGGATATATTCCTGCTGCATTTTCGCGATGATCCCGCGACCCTCGTCCCGCAATTGGCGGGTTTCGTCCAATTCGGTATCATAACCTGGGGCCACAAACCCACCATCACGGGATAATAGGGGGGGGTCATCCACCAATGCGTCGTGCAACAGCGCGACCAATTCATCAAATCCAATCAGTGTTTTTAGCGCATCGCCCAACAACACGGGTAAAGTATCATGATTGTATTTTATCGATATATCAGCGGCTTGGGTCAGTCCAGAACGAATACTAACTAAGTCGCGCGGCCCCGCACGATCCAGTGCAAGCCGTGAAAGAGCGCGATCTAGATCGGGTACTTGTCGCAACGCTTGTCGTAATATGTCGGCATCTGCAGGGTGGTCCAACATGTGTTGGACGCAATCAAGTCGGTTGTTGATCAACTCAACATCCATCGAGGGGGATGAAATACGCCGTTCTAACAATCGTCCACCGCCCGCGGTCACGGTGCGATCCACTGTTGCCAATAGGGATCCAACCCGCCCGCCGCTTTGGATCGATTGCGTGATTTCCAAATTGCGCCGTGTTGCTGCATCAATTTGCATCACGCGCTGGGTCAATTCCTTAACTGGGCGCTGCAGGCGGGGCAGCTGACCCTTTTGTGTGATATCCAGATATTCGATCAATGCGCCCATTGCCGATATTTCTGCGCGATCAAATCCACCAAAAGATTCCAAAGATGTGACACTAAATAGGGATTTTAAACGCATTTCTGCGTTCTGGCTGTCGAATGCGGCACGCCCTAATCCTGTTATTGGCGCGCCCGACTCTTCGATTAGTTCACGAAACCGATCCTCTGTTGTTTCAGAAACCAAAACCTCGCTTGGGGCTAAACGGGCCAGTTCTGGGCCCAACATAACCGATGGCAGCGCCATGAGATGAAAGGTGCCCGTAGATATATCCACCCATGACAGCGCACCTTTATCCCGAACTAATGAATACGCGGCTAAATAATTATGGCGCCGCGCGTCCAACAAACTGTCCTCTGTCAAGGTGCCTGGCGTGACCAATCGCACGACATCACGGCGCACAACGGCCTTATACCCACGCTTTTTCGCTTCTGCGGGGCTTTCTAACTGTTCACAAACTGCAACACGAAATCCTTTTCGGATAAGGGTTAATAAATACCCTTCGGCCGCATGATGGGGTACGCCACACATTGGAATATCTTCACCACTGTGTTTTCCACGCTTGGTCAGGGCGATATCCAATGCACCTGACGCCGCAACCGCATCATCAAAGAATAATTCGTAAAAATCACCCATGCGATAGAACAACAATGCATCTGGGTAATTCGCCTTAATCTCCAGATACTGTGCCATCATTGGTGTCACGGGCTTGCTCCTAACATTTACTCTGCCAACTTACATATCCGGGACTCCACAGAAAAGCTAAAAACGATCAGGTTGCGCCTAATAAAATTGCGCTGTAAGGAGGTTTTGCGCAACAAAGGACGCCA
>CAXABH010000225.1:0-4000 GCA_963966925.1 uncultured Rhodobacterales bacterium | reverse complement strand
GATTTATGATGCTGATCTGCAATGGTTAGAGGCCGAAGTCACGAAAATACGTGCTCAGTGACTTGGCGAACCTAAATATAGTGAGTAGACTGTGCGCAATTACTAATAGTAGTGAGGGCTGTCCCGAATGGACAAGCAGGCATTAGAGACCGAGCTTCATTTTTCGCAACCTATTCGTCAAATCATTATGATGATGTTGGCCATTGGCTTGGCCAGTGCAGGGTTGTTTATGGCGTTCAATGATGTGATCGCAGTCGTGACTGCGAACCTGTATTTGAACGGTTTCATCTTTTTTGTATTCTGCGTTGGGATTATCAGTTGTTTTATTCAGGTGTTTCAACTGATCTACTCAGTTCGCTGGATTGAAAACTTTGCACGTGATCCTGGGCATCCTTCGCGTCCTCCACAAATCCTTGTGTCGCTTGCAACTTTGCTGCGTTCGCGTGGGTATCGGATGCAGATTGCGGCGTCCTCTACTCGGTCAATTTTGGACTCCGTCGCAACACGTATCGAAGAAGCCCGTGAAATCACACGTTATATCGTGAACCTACTGATTTTTCTGGGCCTATTGGGTACCTTTTATGGGTTGGCGACAACTGTTCCCTCTTTGGTCGAAACTATTCGATCACTGGCCCCACAGGATGGGGAAAGCGGGTTTGAGGTGTTTAATCGCCTTATGAATGGGTTAGAGGGACAGCTAAGCGGTATGGGCGTTGCTTTCTCTTCATCCTTGCTAGGGCTTGCAGGTTCATTGCTCGTTGGGTTGTTAGAGTTGTTCGCAGGCCATGGACAAAATCGATTTTACCGTGAGTTGGAAGAATGGTTATCCTCAATCACCCGATTGGGGTTTTCGTCTGGTGAGGGCGAAACATCAACTGAGAATGCGTTGTTCACGGCGGTTTTGGATCAAATGTCTGAACAAATGGATGCGATGCGGTCCATGTTCGAACAATCAGATGAAACACGAACAATGGTTGATGGCAAGATCGGCGTTCTGGCGGATAATCTGTCAAAGTTGACCGTTCAATTAGAACAAAGCGCGCCTAGCAATGCCGCGCTAGAACGTGTGGCAGCAGGACAAGAGAAATTGTTAGAGGTTCTGGGCAACATGGAAAAGAACGACGCCGTCGATGCAGAAAGCCGCATGCGGTTGCGTTCAATTGATGTTCAAATGCTACATTTAATGGAGGACTTGGCTGCTGGTCGCCAAGAAACCATTGCCGCAGTCCGATCTGATGTGCATGCGCTTACTACGGCACTCCTCCAAGCAACTGCAGAAATCGAAGCCTCTGGCAAACCGCGTGGATAGATAGGCATAACATGGCATTATCGCGCAGAACGGGACAACGTTTTCAAGGATCCATCTGGCCTGGTTTCGTAGATGCGATGACAGGACTGTTGCTGGTCTTGATGTTCGTTTTGACCATTTTCATGGTCATTCAATTTGTTTTGCGCGAAACAATCTCGGGCCAAGAAATTGAGTTGAACACCCTGAATGCGGAAATTGCGGCAATCGCAGATGCACTGGGGTTAGAGCAAGATCGCGTAAAGTCGCTTGAGACAGAACTGGGAACCTTGTCATCCAATCTAAACGATGCCGAAACACAAGTTGCGGCACAAACTGCATTGATTGCGCAGCTTACTTCTGAACGAGAGCAAACCGCAAATGCTCTCGCCGGTGCAAATTCCAAGATTACGGCGTTTGAGGCACAAGTTGCTGGCTTATTAGCCTCACAACAAGAAAATCTGGCAAACATTCAATCTCTTGAAAATCGACGTGATGAGTTGATGAGCGAGGCCGAGGCATTAAACCTTGCGCTTGCGCAAGCGCGTGATGAGATAGACGTAGCCGTAGAAGAGGCGCGCAGAAAAGCCAGTGAAAGAGAAGCGCTAGAGGCGCTAATTGCATCGCTGCGTAAAGATAAGGCAGATGCGTCAACGACGATCGATGAACAAACGCAAAGATTAGAGGAATTGACCACGCAATTAAGCGCGGCAGAAACTGCGAAATTGGTGTCAGCGGCAGCTGCCGAAGAATTGCGCAAACGTTTGGAGAATTCTAATTCTGAGCTGACAGCGATGACTTTGGCCTTAGAAGAACAGCGCAAAAAGGCAGAGGATACACTAACATTACTGGCCGCAGCCAATGCCGCAAAAGAGAGTGTTGAAAAGAAACTGCAAGAGGCGCTGATTACGATCAGTGCCATGGACCGCGAACAAACGGAGCGATTAGAAAGTGTTGAGGATGCGCGCAAAGCCGCGGACCAAGAAGTGCAACGCCTGCAAATCGCACTTGCAGCCTCGCTTGCACGTCAGGATGAAATGGCTCGTCAATTAGAAGCTGTGAACGGCATGCTGAACGTGGCAAACACGCGCGAACGCGCACAATTCACAGAGCTAAGCGATTTGCAAAGCGATTTGGCCAGTGCTTTGTTAGATTTGGAAAACCAGCGCGACGCAACAGATGCTGCAAACTTACAGCGCGATCGCGCTGAACAGCGGATTGCAGAATTGGAAAATGCGCTTGAACAACTTGCTGGTCAAAATGAAGGTGCCTTAAAATCGCTTGAACAGCAGTTGGCAGAAGCGCTTGCTGCAAAAGTAAATGCAGAAGGTGAACGCCAAAATTTGACCGAGGATTTACAGGCGGCACTGGCCGCGCGATTGGCATCTGATGCGCTGGCCGATGAACGCCTAAGCGTGATTGAGCAGCGTGATATTCTATTGGCAGAAGCACGCAAATCATTGGATCTTTCCCAAGATCTGTCAGAAAAACGGGCCAATGAAATAATCGAAGCGGCAAAGCAACAAGAGTTACTGAACCAACAGGTTTCTACCTTGCGTGCTGAATTGGGTCAGTTGCAGGAACTGCTGGCGCTATCTGAACAAAAGGATGTCGATTCACAAATCCAGCTTCAAAATCTAGGTAACCGATTAAATGCCGCGCTTGCGCGTGCCACATCAGAAGAGCGTAAGCGCCGTAAATTAGAAGAGGCTGAACGCGTAAGATTAGAGGCCGAAGCCAAAAAGTTAGAGCAAGAACGCAACCAATTGGCAGATCAGGCACAGGATTTGGCAAATTATAAATCCGAATTTTTTGGTCGCCTACGTGAAATTTTGGCGGGTCAAGAAGGCGTTAAAATCGTCGGGGATAGGTTTGTGTTTTCATCAGAAGTACTGTTCGAGCCCGGTGCCGCAAGTTTGTCCGAAGCTGGTCAGTTGGAAATCGACAAGGTCGCCAATATACTATTAGGGATTAAGGACAGTATCCCTGATACAATTGAATGGGTTATTCGCGTTGATGGTCATACGGATAATATTCCCTTATCGGGTTCGGGGGCATTTCGCGATAATTGGGAGTTAAGTCAAGCGCGTGCGCTGTCTGTGGTGCGTTATATGGCAGAAGATTTGCAGTTCCCAGCCAATCGTATGGCTGCAAATGGGTTTGGGCAGTTCCAGCCGGTAAACAATGCAGATACGCCAGAGGCACGCGCACAGAACAGACGAATTGAAATCAAACTTACGGAACGGTGATAACTGATTTGAGCTCTGAAATGATCCGTCCATCGCGGACCATCGTGGCTGTCGCGTGATAATCACCCGAGCGCCACGTGCGACGTGTAAGCTTTTTACCGCCCGAACGCATAAATTGTGCCTGATAACGATCCATATTGACATTGTGTTCAAATAATGTAGTGCGCGGTCCATCGATGCGCAGACGAAGGGTATCGTTCTTTTGCACGCCAAATCCAAATGTGGCGATTACGATTGCAGGGCTTTGGTTCGTAATTGGATCGGTGTCGCGGCCAAAGCGCAGCGTTTCAATTTTTGGCAGGTGATCAAAAAACCGTAAACTAAGTAGTCCGCCTTCATCATATTCGATTGGGATGTTCCATAATGTGTCTGCTGATGCATTACAGCTTAGCCGCCCTGACGGCGCAAATGGATCAATTCGGGTTCCATCGCGTCGAACCGAAACGTGTACATGGGGAAACTGTGT
>CAXABH010000224.1:0-4035 GCA_963966925.1 uncultured Rhodobacterales bacterium | reverse complement strand
ATCCTCGACCGCGATTAACAGCGCCAGGAAGGCCACCAATGTTTTTCCAGACCCTACATCCCCCTGCAACAATCGGTTCATACGATGGGGATCGCTCATATCGCCTGCAATATCAGTCAGGGCGCGGGTTTGCGCCCCTGTTGGATGATAGGGCAAGGCTGCCAAAACCTTGTTTCGCAGCTTTTCTGTCCCCTGTGTCACACGCCCCTTGGCGCGACGTTGTTGGGCCCGCGCAAGGCTTAGGGTCAGTTGATGGGCAAAAAATTCGTCATAGGCCAATCGTACGCGCGCAGGATTGCTGGTGCTAAGATCCGCCAGCGCTGTTGGTTCATGCGCACTGATCAATGCCGCGCTCCAATCAGGCCAACCTGCGCGTTGTTTTTGTGCAGGATCAATCCACTCGGACAATTCGGGCAACAGTGTCACCGCAGAGCGGGTGGCACGCACCATCGTTTTTTGCGTGACCCCGGCGGTCAGAGGATAGATCGGTTCAAATTTTGGAATTGTGTTCAATTCCTCGGGCGTGATCATGTATTCAGGATGCACCATTTGGGCAACACCATCGAATAATTCGACCTTGCCTGACACAATTCGTGTCGACCCCACAGGCAGCATTTTTTTCAGATAATCGGCGCGCGCATGAAAAAATACCAATTGAAATGTTGTTTCTTGATCTTCGACATTAACGCGGTAGGCCGCGGATTTTGTGCGCCCTGCTTTGTGGGACACGACGGTGACCTGAACTGTTAGAACATTGGGAAAATCTGCCCCTTGAACCGTGGCCACCAGATCACGTTTAATGCCGCTATAGGGAAGTGTGAACAATAAATCGCGCGGGCGTGTGATGCCAAGATTTTCGAAATTCTTGGCGATCTTAGGTCCAACACCATCCAACGCTGTCAATGCGGAAAATAGTGGAAATATGATTTCAGGACGCGTGCTCATAACCCAGTGATCATGTCAATCCATTGGTCTTCGTCAATTGTTTTAATACCCAAATCCGTCGCTTTTTTCGCCTTGGACCCTGCACCAGGGCCGGCGATCAACAAATCTGTTTTGGCAGAAACCGAACCGGATACCTTGGCGCCTAGGCTTTCTGCGCGTGCTTTGGCCTCAGCCCGGCTCATCCGTTCAAGTGTTCCTGTAAAGACCAACGTTTGACCCGCAATCGGACTTCCATCGGTTTTTGGTTTTGCCGCGTCTTGGATCGTTAGATGCGCCACCAAACGGTCAATCCCGTCGCGCTCGGCACCAGGCGCAAAGGCCAACAGCAATGAGTGCGCCATGACCTGTCCCACACCATCAATCGCAATTAAATCTGCATAGGCCTCGGATGTGACATCCTGCGCCTGATCCATCGCTTGCGTAAACTCTGCCCAGCTGCCGTAACGCGCAGCGATCAGATTGCCTGCAGCCTCGCCCACATGACGAATGCCCAGACCAAAGAGCAAACGCCCAAACCCAATGTTGCGTTTATCTTCAATCGCGGCAAATAGGTTTTGTGCAGATTTATCGCCCCACCCATCCCGATTTTTCAGCCGGGCCAGATTGGCCTTGTCTCGTGCCTCTAGTGTGAAAATATCAGCCGGTTCGTTGATGGGTAAAATCGGATCCGCAAAAAACATTTCAATCTGCTTTGCCCCTAATCCATCAATATCAAAGGCCTTGCGCGCAACAAAATGTTTTAATTGTTCAACCGCCTGTGCGGGGCAAATCAATCCACCTGTGCAACGGTGTACCGCGTCACCCTGTTCCCGAACCGCTGGGCTATGGCATTCTGGGCATGTGTCAGGAAAGACAAAAGGCACCGCATCTGCGGGCCGCTTAGTCAGATCAACATCTGCTATCTTGGGAATAACATCACCAGCGCGATAGACCTGCGCCCAATCACCGATGCGAATATCCTTGCCACCCCGGATTAGTTCACCATTTGAATCGCGCCCTTGAATGTAGTCTTCGTTATGCAATGTGGCATTTGACACAACAACACCACCCACCGTCACGGGATCAAGCCGCGCAACAGGGCTAAGCGCGCCCGTGCGCCCCACCTGAATATCGACCCCCAACAATCGTGTCCATGCAAGTTCTGCTGGAAATTTATGCGCAATTGCCCAACGCGGCGTTGTTGAGCGGAACCCCAATCGAGACTGTAGTGCCAGCTCATCAACCTTATACACAACACCATCAATGTCATAGCCCAATGTCGCCCGCTGCGCCTCGATCAGGCGGTAATGCTCAAGCGCGGCTTGCATCGTCTCAAAGCGTTGGGTTAACGGGTTTGTTTGAAACCCAAATTCCGCCAAACGCGCCACCGCACCCTGCTGGGTTTGCGCCAGCGGTTCGGACAGTTCACCCCATGCATATGCGAAAAACCGCAATGGGCGTTCCCGGGTAATGTTGGCATCCAACTGCCGCAATGATCCTGCCGCCGCATTGCGTGGATTGGCAAATGTTTTACCCCCCCGTTCAGATTGGCGTGCGTTCAAATCGGCGAAATCGGCATGCGACATATACACTTCACCACGCACTTCAACAACACTGGGCGCATTAGAAATTCTATGTGGGACATCCTTGATGGTGCGTGCATTATGGGTCACGTTTTCACCAACTGCGCCATCCCCGCGGGTTGCAGCAACAACCAATTCGCCCTGTTCGTATCGCAGACTAAGCGAGAGGCCATCAATCTTAGGTTCAACTGTGTACGCAATGCCCTGATCCGTGCCCAAATACCGTTGGATACGGTCCTGAAAATCGAACATCTCTTGATCATCAAACGCATTTCCCAGTGACAACATGCGCACTGCATGCGTTACTTTGGCAAATCCCTCGCTGACAGGGGCGCCCACTTGATCGCTGGGACTATCTGTGCGCTTTAGGTGGGGGAAACGCCCCTCAATCTCGGAATTGCGCCGTTTTAGCGCATCGTATTCCGCGTCCGAGATTTGGGGCGCATCAGATTGGTGATAGGCGATATTCGCCTGACCAATCAGATCGGCAAGACGCGCAAGTTCTTCGCGCGCTTGCTCTTCGTTCAAATTCGCAACATCAACTAATCTGGACATGGCCCTGCTTCCCAAATTCTTTGAATAAGGGATAGGTCGAAGGCAGGGATTGGTCCAGCCCAGTTGTGATTAGACAGCGATTTTTTGTGTCGCCATGTCTGGTAAGGGGTCTTTTAAAACGTATCCACGCCCCCAAACCGTTTGAATGCAACTATCTTCGCCCGTTGCTTCAACCAATTTTTTGCGCAACTTGCACACAAAAACATCGATGATTTTCAATTCAGGCTCGTCCATCCCACCGTAAAGATGATTCAAAAACATCTCTTTGGTTAGGGTTGTGCCTTTGCGCAGGGAAAGCAGCTCTAGAATCTGGTATTCTTTTGCCGTTAAATGCACGGTTTCCCCATCGACCTCAACGGTTTTTGCATCCAGGTTCACGGCAATTTTGCCTGTGCGTATAATAGATTGCGAATGCCCATTACTGCGTCGAATGATGGCATGAATACGGGCAATCAATTCTTCGCGGTGAAACGGTTTGGTCAAATAATCATCTGCACCAAATCCGAATCCCCGAATTTTGCTTTCTGTGTCGTCCGTACCCGATAGGATCAGGATCGGTGTTGTGATCCGCGCCAATCGCAGCTGACGCAGAACTTCGTGGCCCGTCATGTCAGGTAAGTTTAAATCCAATAGGATCAGATCATAGTCATAAAGTTTTGCAAGATCGATCCCCTCTTCCCCCATATCGGTGCAATACACATTTAGGTTTGCATGGGTCAGCATCATCTCGATGCTTTTCGCTGTATTTGGGTCGTCCTCGACCAAGAGCACACGCATATCTGCCTCCGTTACGTTTTGAAACCTCGAATGCGATGAAGGCAGTCAAAAACCAACCTCCAACGACATTGATCACCCCAGCTACACGATAGACAGCACTATCACTGCCCCAAGCACGATCGGCAAGAGAAGTCCCCATGGCGACCATAAAGGTCACATAGGTCGTTGAAAGCGGGAGCTTGTAAGAGGTAGCGAT
>CAXABH010000223.1:0-4036 GCA_963966925.1 uncultured Rhodobacterales bacterium | reverse complement strand
CAAAAACTGCTGAAACAGCGGTTTAAAAAGGTGATGAACATCAAACCTCCCAGCAGTCGGGCGGATAGTTCCGAAAAATTTGTAGTGGCGACGGGTTACCGTGGATCGATCACGGACGATCCCCTGGGGGAATGACCAAAGCGTTTGCGAAATGCACGCGTTAGGGCCGCGGGGCTTTCATACCCCGTTCGAACGGCGATTTCGGTGATCTGAAGGCTGCTCGTGTCCACCAGATGGCGCGCGGCACTTAGGCGGATGTGGCGATACACTTGCCCTGGTGTCGCACCCAATGCGGCCTGAAATCGCCGTGACAATGTTTTGGGTGGGCAGGCCACCTGACGTGAAATTTCATCCAACATCATAGGCGTTTCGATATTGCGATGCATCAAATCGATGGCGCGCTGCACCGGACCACTGGGCCCACTGCCAATATGGCGTGGACGCAGGTTATCACGGCGCATAAACAGGGCATCAACATCCAACGCAACACCATGCCCGATATGATCACAGATTAATTCACGCGTTAAATCATAGGCTGATGTTGCCCCTGCACAGGTGATGCGATTATCATCCCGCACAACGCGTTCACGCAGCGGTTCAACATTCAGAAAACGTTCGGAAAAACTGTCCAGGATGTCCCAGTGTACAGTGGCACGTTTGTGTTCCAATAATCCCGCCGACGCCATCAACCACGCACCCGTATCTAAGCCGATCATGATTTTGCATGTTGTCGCGGCCTTCGCCAATGCCCGCCGCGTGGCAGGGGTATCGTGAATATCGTAATCATAACTGGCGATCACAAATAGATAATCGAATTGCGGGGCATCCGCGATTGCACAATCGGTCAGAATATTTAGCTGAGAAGAAGACGTCACAACCCCTTGGTTTAGCCCAACAAAGGCCCAATCATAAACCTGTCGATCTCCTAATGTATTGGCCGCACGCATTGGCTCTACACAATTGGCCAAACACATGTTTGAAAAACTCTCAAACAAGAGAAAGCCAACCGAAACAGGCGTATGAGATTGAATTGACCATTTCTGCATTAATTATGACCATTACTGCAAATCACTAGCGGTCGACAAGCGTAATCATATCGCATCACACGCGCAATATGAGGATTCTTATGCCCCTGACAATGAATAAAGAGGTGTTTATCACCTGTGCCGTTACTGGTTCTGGCGGAACCCAAGACAGAAGTCCCCATGTCCCCCGCAGCCCAAAACAAATCGCTGACAGTGCGATTGCCGCGGCCAAGGCCGGTGCAGCCGTTGTTCATTGCCATGTGCGTGACCCAGAAACAGGCGCGCCAAGCCGTAAATTGGACTATTACCGCGAAGTGACTGATCGTATTCGTGATGCAGATGTTGACGTTGTGCTGAACCTAACAGCAGGCATGGGGGGCGACATGGTTTTTGGTGGATCCGATAGCCCACTGCCCCTAAGTGCGGCAGGAACCGATATGATCGGTGCGGAAGAGCGCGTGGCACATGTGGCGGAATGTCTGCCAGAAATCTGTACGCTGGATTGCGGCACCATGAATTTCGCCGAGGCTGATTACGTCATGACCAACACGCCTGGTATGTTACAGGCCATGGGCAAAATGATGACTGAACTTGGTGTAAAGCCCGAGATCGAGGCATTTGACACTGGGCATCTGTGGTATGCGAAACAATTGGTGGCTGACGGTATTTTGGAGCCCGACGCCTTGGTTCAGCTGTGCATGGGCGTGCCATGGGGCGCACCCGATGATCTGAACACATTCATGGCGATGGTGAATAATGTGCCATCCGAATGGACATTCAGTGCCTTTGGTTTGGGGCGCAATCAAATGGCCTATGTTGCTGCTGCCGTTTTGGCTGGGGGCAATGTACGTGTCGGATTGGAAGATAACTTATGGCTGGAAAAGGGCGTGTTGGCGACCAATGAACAATTGGTCACACGCGCCAAGGGCATCATCGAGGGCATGGGCGCGCGTGTTATCGGACCCTCAGAAGTCCGTGAAAAACTACGTCTGACCAAACGCGCCCCACGCGGGTAAACTGGGATGCGGTGTCTGGTATTGATGATGACGCTTATGCTGTTGGGAGCCTGCAAGGAAGAGTTGTCGCCCAACCCCGAACCAGCGCGACCATCTGGGGTGATCGCGTTGGAAGAAGCGCATACACAATGTCAGGCAGCCGGCGGGACGCCTGTAATCAATGCGTTTGGAATTCCCATGTGCCAAACAAAAACCGACGATGGTGGAAAATCCTGTTCATCTTCGGATGAGTGCGAAGGGTTCTGTTTGGCTGAGGGACAAGTTTGTACATCACATAGCCCCCATTTTGGGTGCTTTGAAACTTATGAAAATGGGCAAAGCCCAACAGTATGTGTGGATTAAAATGACAAAAACAGTTGCAATTATTGGTGGCGGTGTAATCGGGGGCGGCTGGCTTGCTCGATTTCTGTTAAATGGCTGGAATATCAATCTGTTCGACCCTGATCCTGAGGCTGAACGCAAGGTGAATGAGGTGTTGGTAAATGCCCGTCACGCGCTGCCGATGCTGTATGATGTGGCACTGCCTGCTGAGGGGGCACTGACGCTTTGTGATACGATCCAACAGGCCGTTCAAAATGCCGACTGGATCCAAGAAAGCGTACCAGAACGGTTGGACATAAAACATAAGGTCATGGCCGATATTCAGGCGCATTGCAGGGCAGATGCCATCATCGGATCATCAACATCTGGGTTTAAACCATCGGAATTACAGGAAAAATCAGAAAATAAGGGCCAGATTTTTGTAACACACCCCTTTAATCCGGTTTACTTGCTGCCACTGATCGAATTGGTGCCATCCCCCCAGAATGCGCCGGCAGATATTGAACGGGCCAAGGCAATGTTAACCTCGGTCGGTCTGTACCCGCTGCATGTGCGCAAAGAAATTGACGCACACATCGCCGATCGTTTTCTTGAGGCGGTCTGGCGCGAAGGGTTGTGGTTGATAAAAGATGGCATCGCCACGACCGAAGAAATTGACAACGCCATCCGCTATGGTTTCGGCCTTCGTTGGGCACAAATGGGGTTGTTTGAAACATACCGCATCGCCGGCGGAGAGGCAGGCATGGCCCATTTCATCGCACAGTTTGGCCCCTGTCTAGAATGGCCATGGACCAAATTGATGGATGTGCCCGAACTGACCGATGATTTGGTGCAATTGATTGCAGATCAATCAGATGAACAATCAGGGGCGCACAGCATTCGTGAACTGGAACGTATCCGCGACAATAACCTGATTTCTATGATGCGCGCGCTGAAACAGCAGGGGCAGGCCGCAGGTGCGTTGATTCAGGCGCATGAGGCCGATATGCACACCGCGCCTGCACAGGCACCAACAATGGAGACCGTGCGCCGTGTCGTTCCTGTGGATTGGACAGACTATAACGGTCACATGAACGAGGGCCGCTATGGTCAGGTGTTCAGCGATGCCGCTGATGGGTTTATGTTGGCCATAGGCGCAGATCAGGATTATGTGGATTCTGGCCACAGCTTCTTTACAGTGGAAACAACCATTAAATACCTACTGGAAACCCATGCAGGCGAAGACATTGTTGTTGATACACGTGTCTTATTGGCCGACGGGAAAAAGGTGAAATTAGCACACGACATGCGCCGTGCCTCTGATGGTACAGCTTTGGCCAGTTGTGAACAATTCCTGCTGCACGTGTCACTGGAAACACGCAAATCCTGTGCCCCCGTTGGCGCAGTGGCTCAGGCGCTCTCAACCCTTTCTGTAGGAGCATAAAACATGCACTTTGGACTAACTGATGAACAACAGATGATCGTGGATACAGTGCGTAGTTTCGTGGAAAACGAAATCTATCCGCACGAAGATTTGGTGGAACGCACGGGCGAAGTGCCAGAGGAGATTGCACAAGACATCAAACAAAAAACCATCGATCTGGGGTTTTACGCCTGTAATTTTCCTGAATCCGTGGGCTGCGCGGGGCTTAGCCATTTGGAATTCGCACTTGTCGAACGGGAATTGGGCCGTGG
>CAXABH010000222.1:0-4044 GCA_963966925.1 uncultured Rhodobacterales bacterium | reverse complement strand
ATCACGGCAATAAAGCTCATGACGAGGGCGATTGCGGCTGTGCCTGAAACGACCCCCGCCCTCTGAAAAAAGCCGCCGCGATGCTATATTTTCCGATCGGGAAAAGGAGAGAGAGGAAGATGGCGAAGCAAGACGTAGAAAGTGAAGTCACGGGCAACGTGTGGAAGGTGTTGAAGAGTGCGGCAAGGACCACGCATACATGCCAATCACAGTCAAAGTCGTAAGCGAAGAAGCCTACGAAGCATGGCTGAAAGGTGCACAAGAAGAGTATGCAAGCGCACCAGCTTCATACGCAGTAGCGTCTAAGTAATAACGTAAACCCAATCGCCAATTGGCGGTTGGGCAACAGTTTATGTAACGGATAAAGCGACCAAAATGAGCGACGCAAGCCTACATAATGTCACCCACGAAAACGAAGCGCAGTTTGGCGATTACTTTGCATTGCTGAAACCGCGTGTCATGACATTGGTTGTGTTTACAGCCTTTGTCGGGTTGTTGGCCGCGCCTGTATCGGTCCATCCATTTGTCGGATTTACTGCCATTTTGTTCATTGCACTGGGCGGTGGTGCCTCTGGTGCATTGAACATGTGGTATGATGCCGATATCGACGCAGTGATGCGTCGCACTAAGAAACGCCCGATCCCTGCAGGGAAAGTTACCGCAGACGAGGCCAAAGCTTTTGGAATCGCGCTTTCTGGTATTTCGGTCGTGATGTTGGGGCTGGCGACCAACTGGTACGCCGCAGCTCTATTGGCTTTCACGATTTTTTTCTACGTCGTGATTTACACGATGTGGCTAAAGCGTTGGACGCCTCAAAACATCGTGATCGGTGGTGCGGCAGGTGCATTCCCACCAATGATCGGTTGGCTGGCCGCGACGGGTAGCATGTCAATCGAAGCGGTATTGATGTTCGCGCTGACCTTTATGTGGACGCCGCCGCATTTTTGGGCCTTGGCCTTGTTTATGCGCAATGATTATGACGACGCAGAAGTGCCAATGTTAACAGTGACACACGGACGTCGCGCGACACGCAATCACATTCTAGGCTATACAGTTTTGTTGGCTATTTTGGCGGTTGCCACAGGGTTTACATCAATTGGTGGTGTATTTTATTTGACGGTTGCGATCATTTTGAATGCGCAATTCTTGTGGGGGGCCATAAAAATTTGGCGCCGCGATGAAGACGCGTCAGAGGCTGACAACTTTGCAGTTGAGCGCAAGTTCTTTAAATTGTCGCTGTTGTATTTATTCGCGCATTTTGGTGCGATTTTGCTCGAGGCTGGATTGACCCGCTACGGAATTGAGGTGCTATCATGAACTTTCCAAAAGAACACGAACTGCATCAGCGCCGCAAGGGCCGTAATCTTGGACTGGGTCTTGTGCTGGTTGCGTTTGTTGCAATCGTTTTTGGTCTGACTGTCGTTAAAGTATCGGGTGACATTTCGGGCGCAATCGCAGGTGAGGTTGGTCGATGAGTGCGATTGATCCCAAGAAAAAGACAGCATTGCAGGCCCTAACACTGGTTGTCGTCATGGGCGCGCTGGCGTGGGCCTCTGTACCGTTTTATGATTGGTTTTGTCGCGTCACAGGATTTGGTGGGATCACAAATACGGCTGAGGCCGGATCTGATGTGATTCTGGATCGCACGATCAAGGTCCGTTTTGACGCCTCACTGGAGCGCGACATGCCATGGGAATTTAAACCCATGCAACGCCAGATGGAAATCAAAATCGGAGAGACTGGGCTTGCGTTTTATGAGGCGTATAACCCGTATGATCGCCCGATCGCTGGTTCAGCCTCCTATAATGTGACGCCGTATGAGGCGGGTGCATTTTTCTCTAAAATTGACTGCTTCTGCTTTGAAGAACAGGTATTGCAACCGGGCGAACGTGTGCAAATGCCTGTAACCTTCTTTGTGGACCCAGAATTGGTAGACGATCGTGATGCAAAATATACCAAAGTCATCACGCTGTCTTATACCTTTTATGAAATTGACCTGCCCGAGGAAACAGCACATGTTTCTTCGAATGTAGGTGAAATAACGAAACTTAACTAAACCTTCCGACGAGGGATCAAAAAATGGCGCATGTAAAAAATCACGACTATCACATTCTAAACCCATCGCTTTGGCCGCTTATGGCATCTGTTGCGGCATTCATCATGCTATTTGGTGCGACAGTCGCCATGAAGGGTGAAACAACAATCCTAGGCGGAATGATCACCATTTCTGGCCCTTGGATGGCGCTAATCGGCTTTGTCGGTGTTCTTTATGTCATGTTTGGCTGGTGGGCCGACACAGTATCCGAAAACAAAGCAGGGGATCATACACCCGTCGTTTTGATCGGTTTGCGCTATGGCTTTATCCTGTTCATCATGTCAGAAGTCATGTTCTTTGCCGCTTGGTTCTGGTCGTTCTTTAAGCACGCCATGTACCCAATGGGTGAAATGAGCCCAATGGTTGACGGTGTATGGCCGCCAGTTGGTATCGAAACATTTGACCCATGGCACCTACCGTTGATCAACACATTGATCCTATTGTGCTCAGGCGCGGCTGCTACTTGGGCGCACCACGCGTTGGCGCACGAAGGCAACCGCAAGGATATGGTCAATGGCTTGGCGATTGCTGTTGTGCTTGGACTGATCTTCACAGTGTTCCAGGCGTATGAATATCAGCACGCGGCATTTGGCTTCTCTGGAAACATTTACGGCGCAAACTTCTTTATGGCGACTGGTTTCCACGGCTTCCACGTGGTTGTTGGCACTATCTTCTTGTTTATTTGCATGATGCGCGCGATGCGCGGTCACTTCAGCAAAGAGTCCCATTTGGGATTTGAAGCGGCGGCGTGGTACTGGCACTTTGTTGACGTTGTATGGTTGTTCCTGTTCGCAGCTGTCTACGTTTGGGGTGGCTAAGCGACCGACATGTGGAACATGTAAATTATGAATGAAAGCGCGCGAAGTTTGACTTCGCGCGTTTCCTACTTGGGGGATCGTGGTGCGGCGTACAATTTTTATTCTAATCATCGGGCTTGCAGGGATTGCAGTATTACTCTCGCTGGGGACGTGGCAGGTTCAACGCCTGACTTGGAAACAGGGCATTCTGGCAGAGATAGATGCAAAGATTAGCGGTGCCCCCATCGCACTTCCCGCAGCGCCAAATGTGACAACGCATAAATATCAACCTGTCGAAATATCTGGTCGTTTTGTTGAAAACCGTATTCGCGTGTTGGTTAGTCAAAAATTGATTGGCGCCGGATATCGCATCATTCAACCGTTCCAAACACAGGACCGCGTCATTCTGATTGACCGTGGATTCGTCAAAATTGATCAGATTGAAGATCTGCGCAATGATCAGGCGAGTGTATTGGGCAATTTGCATTGGCCTGATGAAGTGGACGACTATACCCCCGAACCTGATATGAAACGCGATATTTGGTTTGCCCGTGATGTCACCGCACTGGCAGACACATTAAACACCGACCCAATTCTGGTGATCGCGCGTGAAATCACACCCGACAGTGAAAAAGTTTCGCCGATCCCTATTTCCAGCAGTGGTATTCCAAACGATCATCTGCAATATGCAATTACATGGTTTGCGCTTGCTGCCGTTTGGGCAGGAATGAGCGGCCTATTCCTAATTGGGACACGCAGAAGAAAGAGTTAAGAGACATGAAATATATCTCAACCCGCGGCAATGCACCGATCCTTAGCTTTGAAGAAGCGATGCTAACGGGCTTGGCACGTGATGGGGGGCTTTATGTTCCAGAAAACATTCCAACTCTTTCACATACGGATATCGCTGCGATGGCGGGCAAATCCTATGAAGAGATCGCGTTTCAAGTGATGCGCCCGTATGTCGGGGATACATTTACCGACGAAGAGTTTGCCGACATCATCGCCAAGGCCTATGCAAACTTTGGTCATTCGGCCCGTGCGCCTATGGTCCAATTGGATAACAATCACTTCTTACTTGAACTTTTCCACGGGCCAACACTTGCCTTCAAAGACTTTGCCATGCAGTTGATTGGGCAATTGTTTCAGGTG
>CAXABH010000221.1:0-4056 GCA_963966925.1 uncultured Rhodobacterales bacterium | reverse complement strand
CAATTGCATTTACTGACCCTTTGCGGCGGTTGTTTAGACCGGCATAGATCAGGTCAACACGCACATGTCCCTCTTCGTATAGGGTGTAAGCGGATGCAAATAGGAACAGTGCGGCATACCAATAACGCACCAAATCACCCATAAAGGCCTGTTCATACGAAAATATAAAACGCGATAGAACGATCAAAAGTTCAGCCGCCACAATCAACAAAGCGAGCCATGTGAACCCAAGCGTGCGCGTGAACATCGCAACAACAATGCCCAGTGCAATCATTGGCATGTGCACATACGGGGCAACAAATGCACTGCGTCCAAAGGCCCGGGCCTGATCTTCGCCAAGCCAAGCGGCAAAGATATTTTCAACGCGCATGAACGCCACAATGGCATCTGCCAACCCAACAAAGAAAACTGACCAAAACATCGCGCGCACAACAAAAGTGTTGAATCGATGAAGTTTGGCTGCATCATAGCGCAAGGCAGTGTCTGGATTGGTCAAGACATAATAGGCTGCGATCACGAGGGCGATCACATAGACTGCAGGAGTGATCATGCCATTTAAACTGAAACCATCGGATAAAAATGCCAATGCGGTAGGCATTTCATAAGCTACAATCAAAACGTTGTTGATCAAAAAGGCCGCGAGCGCCGCAATCATGAACCAACCAAACAGACGCGCGATGGGCGCGGGTTGACCATATTTGGGGATCTCTGGCGTTTGCATAGACTGCGCCATTTCAAGTTTTCCTTGTTAAAAACAAATGGTAATAACCCTGTGCGGGTTATGAAAAAGGGGCCCCCAGGGGGACCCCAATATCGTGCTGACCATAGGTCTTAACCAAGACCCAAAATACGGTTACGCTGTGTAACGAACTGGCCTTCGAATGCCGCGATTGAGCCACCGATTTCACGTAACTTCGCTTGGAATTCGTCATCGATTTTCGCCGCCATTGCAGAGTGATCACGTGTTTCTTCAAACACTTCTTCTGCACCTTCCGCGAATCCGTCCCATACGTCTTCGTTAAACGCACGAACTTGAATGCCTTGCTCGTCGATCAACTTCTGTAGGTACTGACCGTTTTTCGCCATCGCTTCGTCGTGTGCTGCTGCGTGCTCTTCATGTGCCGCTGCAGTGATAACCGCGCGTTCATAGTCAGTTAGGCTGCCCCACCATGATGCGTTTAGACCTAGGGCCAAACCACCACCTGGCTCGTGCATACCACCTGTGTAGTAGTATTTCGCCGCTTCGTAGAATTTCATGAAGTAGTCATTGTATGGACCAACCCATTCTGTCGCTTCGATCGCGCCAGAAACAAGGTTTTCATAAATCTGACCACCTGGAAGTGAAACAGATGATGCACCCATTTTCGTGATAACTTGACCACCTAGGCCCGGCATACGCATTTTTAGCCCTTTAAAGTCATCGGGGCTTTCGATTTCTTTGTTGAACCAACCGCCGGCTTGCGTACCTGTTGAACCAACTGGAAGCTTTTTCAGACCGAATTCGCCTGATAGCTCGTCCCATAGCTCTTGACCGCCACCGAACTTGATCCATGCTGTCCATTCTTGTGTTGTCATGCCGAATGGAACAGATGTGAAATACGCGAAGCCCGCGTGCTTACCTGTCCAGTAGTAGTCCGCGCCGATGTATGCGTTCGCGTTACCTGATGATACTTCGTCAAATGAGTCAAACGCACCCACACGTTCGCCTGCTGCGAAATATTCTGTTTGGATCGCACCGTTAGAGATTTCTGTTACGCGGCTTGCAAAGCGCTGCGCAGAAATACCTAGGCCGGGGAAGTCACGTGGCCATGTAGACACGATTGTCATCGTGCGTGTGCCCTGTGCTACCGCTGGTGCGGCCAATGCGGCGCCAGCACCTAGTGCTGCACCTGTCAAAAACTTACGACGTTCCATGCAATTCAACTCCTCACTGTTTTGCATTATGTACCAGCATCTCCCAATGCTGGCTTATTGGTAAACTTATTTGACCGATTTTGGTGTTGCAAGCCCAAATTTTCGATTTTTTAATAAGCTACTGTGAATGATAGTGCACGAATGCAGCAAGACCACCCAGTCTTCGCATCCAAGCTTGGGAACTGTCCTTGTGTCAAGATAACATTGCACAGTGGCGAAATAATTTCCCAATAGCAGCCCGCCAAGACGCCGCCATTTTTCTTAGGCGGGAAACTTTTTCAGTTCAATACCACGGTCATACAGGGCCTGTCGGGTTGATTTTGCAATTTCGATTGCCTCTGGTGTATCCCCATGCAGGCAGATTGTGTCGATTTTAGTTGGGATATGTTTGCCTGACAGTGTGATGATTGAACCCGCTTCGATCATATCAGCAATACGTGGTCCCGCCTGCGCCGCATCATGGATCACGGCCCCCGGCAAACGACGATCAACCAATGTTGCATCATCATTATAAGCGCGATCCGCAAAAATTTCGCCCACCCATTTGCATCCTAATTGTTCTGCTGCCTGTTGATGTGCCGTGGCCGCCAGCACCATAATTGTCGCCTCTGGCGCAACTGATAGGGCTGCATCATATAGGGCGTAGGCCATTTCAACGTTTTCAGAGGCCATATTGGACATCGCACCATGCAACTTAATGTGTCGAACCGTCGTTCCCGCCGCGCGCGCCATGCCCAGTGCTGCCCCAACCTGATAGCGCACTTGATTTTGCAAAGTCCCGATTGGAACAGATAACCGATTGCGTCCAAACCCCTGGATATCGTGAAACCCAGGGTGGGCGCCAATTCCGACACCTTTTTCTGCGGCCATTTTCATCGTGTCCATCATGATGTTTGGATCGCCTGCATGAAACCCGCAGGCGATGTTGGCCGAGGTCACGATGTCCAGAAGAATATCGTCATTGCCCATTTTCCATGGACCATAACTTTCACCCATATCTGCATTCAAATCGACAGTTGCCATTCCATCCTCCGAGTTCATAGATCACTTGGATTGAACTGTGCGATCGAAATTCTAGCAATGCAAGGGGGATGAGCGCACAGAATGATTAGGGTGCAAATTGATCGACAATGTTGCGAAACAGGGTTTCAAAGCGTAACGCCTCTTGGAATTCGCGCACTTCAAAAGCAACAGAGGCGCGCATGTTCGGAGAGTGTGGGAATTGTGCCGCCCCCAATGCGGCAGTGTAAAAGGCCCAAACCAAATTTGAGGCCAATTGATCGGTTAAATCCAATGTTTCTTTGAACACCTCTGCCTGTTCGCCTAATACCTGTTGCAGGGCCAAACTGACTTGTGCGTATGTTTCATCGGGCAGACCCGTTTCCAAATCGCGACGTTCCAACACCAACATCGGCAAAAACAAGGGATCATACGTTAATTCACGCATGTAGCGTGCGCAAAATTCATCGTAGTTGCGTGCCTTGCTCAGGCTTTCACTTAACCGACGATGCCATCCGGTTAACATCTGCACGAAAAGCGACGCCAAGATTTCATGGCGCGTGGTGAAATACAGATAAAGGGTCACTTTGGCGAAACTTGTTTCTTGTACCAGTCGGTTCATGGATAACGCATCTAATCCTTCATCCCGAATGATGCGTTCGGCCACATGCAAAATAAATTCGCCCTTAGCGATTTTTTCTTCGGGCGTTTGCGCGCGCGAAAGTTTGGTCATGGATACTGCTCAACTCATTTTTTTTTGAATGCTAGCACGTCTGGACGTTTTGGTCATCAAAAACCCGCTTCGGGTGCACTTGCGTCGTTTCTAAATGCCGCTAGTGTCATCACAACGACAGGAGACAAAGATGCTATCAGGCGTTCGCATTGTTGAATTTGAGGCGTTGGGACCTGCCCCATTTGCAGGGGCCATGTTGGCCGAATTAGGGGCTGAGGTGATTGTCGTTCATCGCGCCGATGGCGTTCAATCGCCTGCCCGCACGGGGCACAGCCCGCTGGATCGGGGTAAAAAATCCATCGTGTTGGATTTAAAACAAGAGGCAGATCGCGCGATTGCACGTCAGCTTTGTGCAACTGCAGATGGCGTGATCGAAGGGCTGCGGCCCGGTGTGATGGAACGTTTGGGAT
>CAXABH010000220.1:0-4077 GCA_963966925.1 uncultured Rhodobacterales bacterium | reverse complement strand
TGGCACTGGCGACATAGACTTGTGTGGTTTCAGCCGCTTCAATTTATCCGGCGAAGGTGCAGCGGAATGGTTGCGCGCAACCATCACGGGTGCACTTCCAAAAGTTGGGCGTATGAACCTTGCCTACTTTGCCAATGATAAGGGTAAAATCCTGACTGAAATGTCGTTGGTACGAAAGTCTGAAGATGAATTCACGCTGATCACTGCAGCGGCTGCACAGTGGCACGACTTTGAAGTGCTACAAAAAACCCTGCCAGAAGGATTGACGCTTACGGACGAAACCCGCAACGTGAACACACTAATTGTGTGCGGCCCAACATCACGTGACACGCTGAACTCCATTGGAATAGAGGCTGACCTGTCCATGGGCTGGCTAACACACCAACCAGCAAAGCTATTGGGCAAAGATGTCTACTTGCTGCGCGTATGTTTTGCAGGTGAACTTGGTTGGGAAATTCATTCCTCTATGGACGATACAGCAGATATTTATGACGCACTGATTGACGCTGGTTCTAAAGCATTTGGGATGTACGCGTTGAATTCTATGCGTGTAGAGAAAGGGTATCGCGCTTGGAAAGGTGACCTTTCGTCTGATTACAGTATATTAGAAGGTGGTCTGGAACGGTTTGTTAAGCTCGACAAGCCCCAGGACTTTCCGGGTAAGGCTGCTATACAAGCGGAAAAACAAAGAGGTGTAACACAGCAATTTGCAACACTGGTTATGGACCATCATGACTGTGATGCCCCATACATGTCGCCAATATATTCAGGCGAAGAAGTGGTTGGTGCAGTCACATCTTGCGCGATGGGATACAGATCGAACCAGATCGTTGTTTTGGCTATGTTGAAAACAGGTCTTCATGATGTGGGAACGGAGCTGGAGATCAATGTCTTTGGTGATCGCGTAAGGGCCATTGTCCAAGCAGACCAACCCGTGTGGGACCCCGAAAACGAGCGACTACGCGCTTAGGTTGTGGGGGTCACTTTGAACATTACTCTCTTAGATGGGTCTATTGGTCAAGAATTGATGAAGCGTTCGGGCGATACCCCAACAGCGTTATGGTCAACAATGGTCATGATAGAACATCCAGAATTGGTGGATCAGGTTCACGCGGAATATTTCCGCGTGGGCGCAACGATTGCGACCACCAATACCTATCCTGTGCTGCAGGATAGGTTGGATACCAATGGGTATGATTTGGATATTCGCCGTCTTTGGGATGCCGCCATTAAATCTGCACGTAACGCGGCAGTTTCGAACGGACACGGCCGCGTTGCGGGTTCGATTGGCCCATTGATCGCAACCTATCGCCCAGATATCTGTCCCGAACCTGCAGATGCAGAACAACAATATGCAGACATCGTTGCGCATCTGGCAGCAGACACAGATTTTTTGCTGATTGAAACGGTATCTTCGCTAAAACAAGCCGAGGGCGCATTACGTGCCACGGACAAAACCGACAAACCTGTCTGGATTGCGTTTTCAGTTGATGATTTTGATGGAGCGAAATTGCGTTCGGGTGAAGATGTCTCACGTCTCTTTGATGTAGTGAAAAGCCACCGTGTCGATGCAGTACTCGTGAATTGTTCCCGCCCCGAGGCGGTCACAGCTGCCCTAGAGCAGATGAAAACATTTGGCCTGCCCTTTGGTGCGTATGCCAATGGATTTACCAAAATTTCTGACGGGTTTTTAACAGATAAACCAACAGTGGACGCCCTAAGCGAACGTCAGGACCTTGGGCCCACTGAATACGCAAAATTTGCAATGCATTGGATCAACCAAGGCGCAACCATCGTTGGTGGGTGCTGCGAAGTTGGTCCAGAACACATCCAAGAATTGGCCAAGCAGATCAAAGACGCTGGTCATAATATCGTGTGAGGAGTTTAACATGCCTACCCTACCAAACAAAGCACGTGTGGTCATCATCGGCGGAGGTGTCATCGGATGCTCGGTGGCGTATCACCTATCCAAACTGGGCTGGAAAGACGTTGTTCTGTTAGAACGCAAACAGCTAACTTCGGGCACGACATGGCATGCAGCAGGTTTGATTGCACAGCTGCGCGCAACAGCGAATATGACAAAGCTCGCCAAATATTCCCAAGAGCTTTATGGTTCACTCGAAGAAGAAACAGGTGTCGCCACAGGATTTAAGCGCGTTGGATCAATTACCGTTGCCCTGACCGAGGAACGTATGGAAGAGCTGAGCCGCAGTGCTGCGATGGCGCGTGCGTTTGGTGTCGACGTTGAAGAAATCTCACCAGAAGAGGTCGGCGCACGCTATGAACACCTTAATCTGGAAAATGTGGTTGGCGGCGTATATTTGCCCAAAGACGGCCAAGGAGATCCTGCGAACATCGCCTTGGCAATGGCCAAGGGTGCCCGGATGCGTGGCGCAATCGTACAAGAGCGCGTGCGCGTCTCTAACATTCACAAAGATGGACGTCGTGTGACCGGCGTTGATTGGGTCGCAGAGGACGGCGATCAGGGTCATATAGAATGCGATATGATCGTAAACTGTGCGGGTATGTGGGGGCATGACGTTGGTCGCATGGCTGGCGTAAATGTTCCGCTACATGCCTGTGAACATTTTTACATCGTATCAGAACCCATCACTGGGCTAAGCCAACTACCCGTTTTGCGTGTCCCTGACGAATGCGCGTACTACAAAGAAGACGCCGGAAAAATGATGTTGGGCGCGTTTGAACCCAATTCGAAACCATGGGCAATGGATGGTATCCCTGCGGATTTTGAATTTGACCAATTACCCGAAGATTTCGACCATTTTGAACCGATCTTGGAAATGGCTGTAAACCGTATGCCAATGTTGGGCGAGGCGGGAATACACACATTTTTCAACGGACCAGAAAGCTTTACACCTGATGATGCCTATCACTTGGGTCTTGCGCCAGAAATGGACAATGTTTGGGTCGCGGCGGGCTTCAATTCAATTGGTATCCAGTCTGCTGGTGGGGCGGGTATGGCTCTGTCGCAATGGATGGACAGTGGCGAAAAACCCTTTGATTTGGGCGATGTTGATATTTCACGCATGAACCCATTCCAAGGAAACAAAACATACCTATTTGAACGATCAAAGGAAACTTTGGGTTTGCTGTATGCAGATCATTTCCCCTATCGTCAAAAGGCAACCGCACGCGGCATTCGACGCACACCATTCCATCATCACTTAGATCAAAACGGGGCTGTTTTTGGCGAACTCGCAGGGTGGGAACGTGCAAACTGGTTTGCAGATGTAGGACAAGAACGCGAATATCAGTATAGTTGGAAACGCCAAAACTGGTTTGAAAACTCCGCCCGCGAACATCGTGCAATCCGCGAAAATGTTGGCATGTACGACATGTCCTCATTCGGGAAAATCCGGGTTGAGGGCGGCGATGCAGAAGCGTTTTTAAACCAAATCTGTGGGGCGAACATGTCAGTTCCAGCAGGTAAAATCGTTTACACCCAGTTCCTGAATGAACGCGCAGGGATTGAGGCGGACGTCACTGTGACACGTTTATCCGAAACTGCGTATCTGGTTGTGACACCTGCGGCTACGCGTTTGGCGGATGAAACGTGGATGCGCCGCCATGTTGGTGATCGCAATGTCGTAATCACCGATATCACGGCATCCGAGGGTGTTCTGGCCGTAATGGGCCCCAATGCCCGTAACCTGATGCAAGCGGTTTCTCCGAATGATTTTTCAAACGATGTAAACCCATTTGGTACCGCCCAAGAGATTGAAATTGGTATGGGTCTGGCGCGGGTGCATCGTGTGTCCTATGTTGGCGAACTGGGTTGGGAAATCTATGTTGGTTCGGATCAGGCGGGACATGTCTTTGAAACGCTATGGAATGCGGGTCAGGATCATGGCCTGAAACTATGCGGTATGCACATGATGGACAGCTGTCGTATCGAAAAGGGATTCCGCCACTTTGGTCACGATATCACAACCGAAGACAACGTCATCGCAGCCGGTTTGGGTTTTGCCGTATCAACCAAAAAAGAAGCGTTCATAGGCCGTGATGCAGTTTTACGCACCAAGGAAAATGGCCCAGAAAGCCGTATGGTTCAAGTCA
>CAXABH010000219.1:0-4090 GCA_963966925.1 uncultured Rhodobacterales bacterium | reverse complement strand
AACGTAAGGGAATTTAGTATGCATACTGTTGGGGGTTACTTGAAAAAGCACACCGAAGCTTTGGTGAAAGATGTTGGAATTGAAAACGCCTGTACGATTACAGCTAAATCTAAGGCCACACTTGGCAGGTATTATTCCGATAATCCGGAACATCACGATCGCTACATGCCGTAGCCGCCTTGGAAAAAACATCCAGCTTTCCGCATGTGACGACGGCATTGGCTGAGGTGATTGGTGCAACAGTGTCGCGCAACAGCCGTGAACCAACTTCAAACGACCACGGAGCGGGGGGCGTAAATTCAGATGTGATTGCGTTATCGCAACGCTTCGCGATTTTAATGTCAGAATATCATCAATCAATCGAAGATGGCATTATTACAATCAATGAAGCCAAACGTTTATTGCGCGAAACTGTTGCCTTGCAACAAGTTTTGGTCGATATGAAAATGCATCTTGAGGAAGAAACTAACTAGCGCGCATGAAACAGATTGATCCAGTATTAACAGATCGTGGTTCCAAATACGCGGTAACTGGATCAGATGCCAAAACCAAGGCGGATGCCTTGGCCGTGCTGAAACAGCTAAAACGTTCAAAAAAATTTGCCAAGGCAACCCATAATACATGGGCGCTTTTGTCATCGAGTGAGGGTGGCATTAAAAATGATGACGGCGAAGCTGGCGCGGGAATAATTATTTTGCGTATGCTAGAGCGCGAAGAACTGTTTGATCATGTTGTGATCGTGACGCGTTGGTTTGGCGGTACGCATTTGGGTGGTGACAGATTTCGCCGGGTCCAAGACTGCGTACGCGCCTATTTCGATCAGGACTAGAGCCCTTCAAATTCGCACAAAACTTGGACGTCCATATTCATGGACTCAAGCTTTTTTCGGCCGCCCAGTTCAGGCAGATCAACAATGAAGGAACATCCGACAATATCACCGCCAAGGCGTTCGATTAATGTAATACCTGCCTCTGCCGTGCCGCCCGTTGCCAATAGATCGTCAACCACCAAAATACGTTCGCCCGCCTCTATGGCATCATCATGGATTTCTACAATCGCTTCGCCGTATTCTAATTTGTAATCTTGCGAAATGGTTGTTCCTGGCAATTTTCCTTTTTTACGAATGGGAACAAACCCCGTTCCCAATTGATGTGCAATTGCACCGCCCAAAATGAATCCACGCGCTTCTAACCCAACAACCTTATCGATAGGTGCACCTGCATAGGGGTGCAGCATTTGATCGATGCACATCCGAAATCCGCGCGGGTCCGCAAAAAGCGTCGTGACATCACGAAACATGATCCCATCATGCGGAAAATCAACAATTGTGCGGATGTAGTCTTTTACTGATTTCATGTCTGATCCTCAAAGTACGCGACCTGCGATTGCATCAAGTTTTGCAATCAATGCCGGATCGCGTTTATCAGGTGCAGTCATGATTGCAAATTCTAATGCTTTATCACAGCCGTGCGGACAATCCTCACGCTCACCTCCCACCAGGGCAGGCAGACGACCGACCAAATCGCGTGCTTTGCCTGCATTGCCTTGCAGCGTTGCAATGATGGATGTGATATCAACGCTGCCGTGTTCTGGGTGCCAACTGTCATAGTCCGTTATCATCGCAACGGATGCATAGCACAACTCGGCTTCACGGGCCAATTTCGCCTCTGGCATATTGGTCATGCCAATCACATCTGCCCCCCAGCTTTCGCGATACATTTTGCTTTCTGCGATGCTAGAAAACTGTGGACCTTCCATTGCCAAATATGTTCCACCGTTATGAACTGTGATCCCTGCATCAGTTGCGGCCTGACGGCAGGCTGCCGAAAGGCGGGGACAGGTTGGATGGGCGACCGACACATGGGCCACGCACCCTGTTCCAAAAAACGATTTTTCACGTGCAAAGGTGCGATCGATAAATTGATCCACAATAACAAAATCGCCAGGGGCCATTTCATCGCGGAATGACCCGCATGCTGAAACACTGATCACATCGGTAACGCCCAGTCGTTTCAACGCATCAATATTTGCCCGATAGGGTACAGTTGTTGGTGAAAATACGTGCCCGCGACCATGTCGTGGCAAAAACACCATGTCGACGTTATTTAATGTCCCTGTCAAAACCTGATCCGAGGGCATTCCCCATGGGGTTTCCACATCTCTCCACGTTGCATCCACCAAACCTTCGATATCGTAGAGTCCTGAACCGCCAATGATTCCGATTTTCGTTTTGCGCATGATCCGTTCCTTACGTCTGAGTCTGGGAATAATTACCTGTGATGGTGCGATAGGTAAAATGACATTTTATGTGAATTTGGGTCATCTTGCTTTCCAATGACGGAAAACTTGGATATGTGGGCGCAATATCACACCAAAGGGGTACACTATGACACCTGCCATTATGGCCCGTTTCGCGCGTATGGCGAAGCCGGATCTGAGCCTTATGAATGATGAAGGGTTCACCGCATCACGTCTGAGAATTGAAATTTTATCGGGTCTAACAGTTGCGTTGGCCTTGGTTCCAGAGGCGGTTGCCTTTGCTTTTGTTGCGCAAGTGCATCCATTGGTTGGTCTGTATGCTGCTTTTATCGTAGGTTTAATTACGGCTCTTTTCGGTGGACGTCCTGGAATGATTTCTGGTGCGACAGGTGCGCTTGCTGTTGTTATGGTTGCTTTGGTTGTCGAACATGGCGTTGAATATTTGTTTGCAACAGTGGTGCTAATGGGGCTGCTGCAAATTTTTGCAGGTGTTATGCAATGGGGTAAATTTATCCGTTTGGTTCCACATCCTGTGATGTTGGGATTTGTGAATGGTTTGGCGATTGTAATCTTTTTGGCGCAAATGACGCAATTTAAGGTCAGCGACGGCGATAGTCAGGCCTGGCTAAGTGGAACGCCACTTTATGTCATGTTGGCGTTGGTGGCGTTGACCATGGCAATCATTCATTATTTGCCAAAACTGACCAAAGTTATTCCGGCACCCCTTGCGGGTATTGGTATTGTTGCGGCGATCGTGATCGTTTTTGGTTTGGACGTGCCACGCGTTGGTGACATGGCCTCGATCGAGGGGGGATTGCCGCCGTTCCATATTCCTGTTGTACCATTCACCTGGGAAACGCTGCAAATCATTTTGCCATATTCGATCATTTTGGCCGCAATCGGTTTGATCGAAAGCCTTTTGACCTTGAACCTTGTGGGTGAAATGACAGGCAAACGTGGCGGAGCGAGCCAAGAATGCGTCGCCCAAGGCTTTGCCAATACAGTCACTGGTTTCTTTGGTGGTATGGGTGGTTGTGCGATGATCGGGCAGTCCATGATTAATGTGAAATCGGGTGGACGTACCAGGATTGCAGGCATCGCAGCCGCGCTGTTTTTGTTGTGCTTTATTTTGGTGGGATCATCCATCATTGAACAAATTCCGCTAGCGGCACTTGTTGGTGTCATGTTCATGGTGGTGATTGGAACATTTGCATGGAATTCATTCCGCATTATGCGCAAGGTTCCGTTGACCGACGCATTCGTTATTGTTTTGGTGACGATTGTCACTGTTGCAACCGACTTGGCCGTGGCTGTGGTTGTTGGGGTGATTGTGTCTGCCTTGGCCTATGCATGGAACAACGCGCGCCGTATTCACGCCCATACAGAAATAGATGAGCATGGGGTGAAGGTCTATCGCATTCAGGGGCCATTATTCTTTGGATCATCAGAAGGGTTTGCCGAATTGTTTACCATCGATGCAGACCCATCAAAGATCATTTTAGATTTTGCCGATAGCCGCGTCGTTGATCAATCCGCATTACAAGCGATTGAAGCCGTCGCAATAAAATATGAAGCGGTTGGAAAACAGATACAGCTGCGCCATCTAAGCCGTGACTGTCACAGTTTGCTAACCAAAGCGGGGCATTTGATGGTTGATAGTGACGATGACCCAGAATACGAAATTGCGGCAAATTATTCTGTGCGTACGGGAATTTTAGATGGTGGTCACTGACCCAATAAAAAGGCGCCAAATGGCGCCTTTTTAACTTTATTTGTTATTTCCCCAAACACCAGCGCATCACCGCCTTTTGGGCGTGAAGCCTATTTTCGG
>CAXABH010000218.1:0-4100 GCA_963966925.1 uncultured Rhodobacterales bacterium | reverse complement strand
ACCAATATCAGGGTTGATCCAAATTGATCACGCAGGGAAAATAACAAATCCATGATTGCCGTTCCATTCGGGCCATCCAAGTTTCCTGTTGGTTCATCAGCAAGAAGGATTTTGGGCTGCGCAACCACGGCACGAGCAAGTGCGACACGCTGTTGTTCGCCCCCAGACAGCTGTGCTGGGTAATGGTCATGACGATGGGCAAGACCGACAACATCCAACGCCTCTTGCGCCTTGGTAAAGGCATCACGAATTCCCGCCAGTTCCAAGGGGGTCGCCACATTTTCAAGTGCCGTCATCGTTGGAATTAAGTGGAAGGATTGAAAAACAATTCCCATTTGATCCCGCCGTAATAACGCAAGTTGATCTTCACTTTGCCGCGATAGATCTGTGCCCGCAACATTCACAACGCCACCGCTTGCACGTTCCAACCCACCAAGAAGCATGAGCAGAGATGATTTCCCCGAACCTGATGGCCCAATGAGCCCCACACTTTCGCCAGCCGAAACATCAAGAGAAATGTTTTTTAAAATCTCAACTGTTCCAGCATTGCTTTCTAGGGAAAGATGCACATTTGATAGGGAAATAATGGGGGACGTCATGAAACAACTCGGCCTTATAGTGAACTTGCCTTTGTCATATGGGCCTTTGGCAATCATGGGCAAGATGCTGCTGGTATGTTTTATGATGTGTGCCTCAATTATCAAAGCGGATGAACGCGTTGATGTGCTGATGCTGGGGGACAGCCTGACCCAGGGATATGGTTTGGTTCCAAAAAACGGGCTTGTCCCGCAGTTGCAACGCTATGTGAATGCCCAACGTGACGATGTTCGTTTGATCAACGCAGGTGTTTCTGGGGATACAACCGCCGGTGGGTTGGAACGAGTCGCGTGGTCAATTGAACCCGGGTTGGACGCCGCGGTTATTGCGCTGGGTGGGAACGACATATTACGTGGCATTGCCCCCGAAGTGGTACGTGCAAACCTGACTGGCATTTTAGATGAATTGCAAAAAGCGCAAGTTGTGCTTTTGGTTGTGGGAACGCATGCACCCAACAATTACGGCCCCGATTACAAACAACAATTCGACCAAATCTTTCCAGAGTTAGCCGAAGAATACGGTGCACTCTATATTCCCAGCTTTTTCGAGCCGTTCTTTACCGATGGGCAACTTAATGAATCTGCATCGCAGTATTTCCAACCCGATGGCATTCATCCCAATGCAGAGGGTGTGAAAATCGTCATAGAATCAATAGCTCCGGTTTTTTTGAAGTTTGTCGCACAGGCGTCTTCAGGATGAGCAGAGTGTGGTGTTGCACTTAAAAAATATCCTTTTGTACCATTACATAGACTTTAGGGAGTATTCATCCTGGATCTGAAAACGTGCATGTTGGTGTCGCATCTATTTGATGCGACGCGAGTAAATTTTTTGTGTTTGCAGTGAACGAGTGTGCGCGTGGCGCATGTAACGATTTTGCAGGGAAAAAGAGGGTTTTGGCCCTCTTTTTCTTTGGTAAATACACAGTTGTAGGCTACCTTTGTCGCAAAATGTCGAGGACCTAATGCGCATTGCAACAGCAGCTTATCCCATCACTTGGTTAACGTCGTGGCAGGAATATGAACAAAAGCTGGATCGCTGGGTAGCAGATGCGGCACAAAATGGTGCTAATTTTTTGGTCTTTCCGGAATATGCGTCGATGGAGCTTTCATCACTCGCTGGAGAAGACAGTGCCGCAAAAATGGAAACCGCGCTTGCGTCTGTTTCAGATGTCTTTCAACGAATTTGCGATACATATGCGAAACTTTCACAAAGATATAAAGTGCACATATTATCAGGCAGCGCACCGGTATGGGATGCTGGGCGCTATGTGAACAGATTGGGCATTTTTGATCCAAGTGGTGCGTATATTCTGCAGGATAAACAAATTATGACCCGTTTTGAACGCGAAGATTGGTGCGTTGAACACGGTAACCCCCTGAATGTGGTCGAAACAGACTTAGGTCGTTTTGGTGTTTTGATTTGCTATGATAGCGAATTTCCCAATTTGGGGCGTGCATTAAAAGATGTCGATGTTTTACTGGTTCCCTCCTGTACCGAGGCGATGCACGGGTATTGGCGTGTGCGCATCGGTGCGATGGCACGTGCGTTGGAAAATCAGTGTATAGCTGTCATGGCATCCTTACTAAGCACCGAAAATCGTTTTAACGGAGTTGATGCAGCCATTGGAACAGGGGGGGTATTTGGTCCACCTGATCGCGGGTTCCCCGCAGATGGCGTCATGGCGTTGGGTGAAATTGGAACCCCCGGATGGACCTATTGTGATATCGACTTAAACGCGATTGAGGATGTGCGTAAAGATGGGGTGGTTTTGAATCGTATGCACTGGTGTGAACAGGATATGCGCGACCTTTCTGTCCCTGTTGTCACAGTTTCTGATGAATCCACTTGAAAATTTCCAAAAATAGATACATTTAGCGCCATGCGCGTTATAGTGCGCAATACGTAATGAATAGTAGGAGAGACTATGGCCAAGGAAGAATTGCTCGAATTTCCAGGTGTCGTTAAGGAACTCTTGCCAAATGCGACGTTTCTGGTCGAGCTTGAGAATGGCCATGAGATCAACGCACATATGGCAGGAAAAATGCGCAAAAACCGTATTCGGGTTTTGGCAGGCGACCGTGTGCAGGTGGAAATGACACCCTATGACCTGACCAAAGGTCGGATCAACTATCGTTTCAAGTAAGTGAAACTTGTTCTTGGATCAGGCAGCCCGCGGCGAAAAGAGCTGTTGGGGCAACTTGGTGTGCAGATTGATGACGTGCGCCCGCCTGATGTGGACGAAACCCCATTGGCTGGGGAAATTCCGCGAAATTACTGCAATCGTGTGACACGATTAAAAGTGGATGCAATTACACTTGGCGCGGATGAAGTTGCCTTGTGCGGTGATACCACAGTTGCGCTGGGCCGTCAGATTTTGGGCAAACCCGCCGACGCGGATGAAGCACGCGCCTTTTTGAAGAAAATGTCGGGTCGCCGTCATCGCGTTATCACTTCAGTCGCTGTAAAACGGGCGGACACGATCTGGCAAAAGGATTGCGTCAGCATTGTCAAAATGAAGGTGCTAAGTGTCACGGAAATTGACGCCTACCTATCCACAGGCGATTGGCAGGGAAAAGCAGGCGGATACGGCATCCAAGGGCCTGCAGGGGCGTTCGTTCCATGGATTAGTGGATCATATTCCGCAATTATGGGCCTGCCTGTGGCAGAAACCTATGCGCTGTTAAACGCGGCTGGCATTTCAACATTCGGAGCAAAATGATGAAAGGACGTCAAATCCTTCTGGACCATATGGGGGAACATCAGGCGGCAGCACTGGTCGAGGATGGCAAGTTGCAGGATCTGTTTTTGGAAACGGATCTGCCCGCACCAGGTACCATTTACCGTGCCGTGGCGGATCGCCCGGTCAAGGGACAGGGGGGCATGTTTTTGAAAACCCCCAATGGCCCTGCATTCTTGCGTCAGGTTAAAGGGTTGGCCCCAGGTCAAACTATGTTGGTGCAGGTCAGCGGTTTTGCAGAAGCGGGCAAGGCCATTCCAGTTACATCAAAGCTGCTGTTCAAAAGTCGCTATGTCATTGTCACCCCAGATGCACCTGGTTTGAACATATCCCGCAGCATCAAGGATGATGATCGCCGTGATGTCCTGCTGCAAGTTATCCGCGAAGGATTGGACCCGTTTGAATATGGTATGATTCTGCGTTCCAGCTGTGCAGATGCGGATGACGATGAAATTCTAGAGGATGCGCAAAACATGCTCGGCCTTGCCACTGCGGTTATGGCCGATCAAGATGGCGCACCAGAGCTGCTGGTTGAGGCCGATAATCCCCACACCCTTGGATGGCGCGAATGGACAGCGCCCGCCGACATTGTGACTGAGGCGGGATGTTTTGAAACGCATGGCGTTTTGGACATGATCGAGGATTTGAAATCCCCCGCTGTGCGCATTGAGGGTGGACATTATTTTGTGGAACCCACGCGTGCGTTCGTAACGGTTGATGTGAATACTGGAAAAGATACATCGCCTGCTGCAGGCATAAAGGCGAA
>CAXABH010000217.1:0-4103 GCA_963966925.1 uncultured Rhodobacterales bacterium | reverse complement strand
GCTAAAACGTTAAAGTCAGACTTATCCTTTTAAAACAGTGGGGACGCACGACCAACTGCAGGCCCAGGCTGACTTTTCGCTCTGTCAATGTTGGTCAGTGGGTTTTAGCAATTGGTTTGTGAGTTCACTCAATTCAATATGCTCTAACCCGTTGATTGCGGTTTCTATACGGTTTGCGCGGTCGGGGCCAAGGATGGGGTGGGCCAATGCGCGGAATTTATCGGTAAGTTCGGCCGCTGTTGCGGGATTGTGGTGATCCCATTTGGGTTCCATCCAATCGCTTTCCAATAACCGTCCATCCCGCAGTGTTATTTTCGCCCGCGCGTAACGGCGGGTGGGAAAATGGGCATTGGCATGGTCCTGTTCCCGCATCACCAACATTTGTGATAGGCGCATTACCTCAGGATCCCCTAATGCGTCATCCGCGATTGCGGTGGGCGTCACATCCCCATGCACCAGTGCGACAGCGACGGGATAGGACGTTGAATATTGCGCCTGTTCGGTGGTTTCAGGTGCGTTGGTCGCAAGGCGGATCGCCTCATGAAATGTTTCGATTTCCAAACCTGTGACATCGTGATGGGTAAAGCCATGAGCGCGTTGCAAATCCATTGCGGCCTCAATCGGGGCCTGTGCCCAGCGACAGACGGGATATGGTTTGTAGTATTGCTCTAACATATACCAACGACTGCCAATATCCTGCCAATGCTCTGGTGCGTCTTCCACGATTAGGGCAGGCGCACCTGTAAACCCGGCTTGGGCCAGCTTTGCTGCTGAAACCCCTGCCATTGATCCCCAACCTGCGCCATCCTTTAGCATTGTGGGGTGATCAATGCAGCGCATCATCTGACTGCGCGGACCGTGATATTCGGCAATTCCCAGTGCATGGCGGGTTTGATCGGTGTTCAGTTGAAGGATATACGCCCCTGCCGCGGCCGCCGTTACGGCACCCCAACTGCCTGATGTATGGTAATCAGGTGCGCTTGCGTGCTGCGCCATCGCAGCGCGTGCGCCAAATTCATATCCCAAAATAGTTGCCAACATAATTTCGCGCCCAGATATTTGTTGTTCGTACCCAAGTGCGAGGATTGCAGGAAAAAGAGGGGCACCAATATGCCCCTTGGCCATATTAAACCCGTCATGACCATCAAGGCTGTCAATGGTCATCCCGGCTGCCAACGCGGCCCCCTGTGCGCTGGCGGTACGTCCATCAAATAACATTGGGATTGTGCCGCCAAATTCCTGCGCCGCATGTTCACGAATAATCCCAGACAATCGCGTGCCTGCCCCCCCTGCGCCAATTCCGATCAGATCCAAAATGGACAATTTGGCCTGTTTCTTCACCTCTTCGGGTATGTCATTCAAATTCAAAGTGTGGATCAGTTCAATCGGAGTCATTTGATGTCCTTTCGCGAACAGATTTGCATATTTCCATAAATTTGCGACCTTTTAATTTCACAAATGTCGCGCGTTGGCTTAGAGCAAGGGACATCACTACCTAGGTATACGACATGATGGAAAAGTTTGAAGGTAATTTCACCCAACAAGAGCCACTGTGCGCGGATGCGATCGATGCCGCCCTGCGCGTCATGCAATCGGGGCGATTGCACCGATACAATGTGATGCCAGATGAAATTGGTGAAGTTGGTGAGCTGGAACTTGAATTCGCACGCTATGTCGGTGCGCGGTACTGTCTTGCGGTCGCATCGGGTGGGTATGCGATGGCGACGGCACTACGGGCGCTTGGAATCGGACACGGCGATCGCGTTTTAACAAACGCTTTCACACTGGCACCTGTGCCGGGCGCCATTGCGTCGGTGGGCGCGGACCCTGTGTTTGTTGATGTAACAGAAGATTTAACGATCGACCTAAATGATTTACGCGCCAAAGCGGACCAAGCAGATGTTTTAATGCTCAGCCATATGCGCGGTCATCTGTGTGATATGGACGCCTTGTTACAGATTTGTGATGCGCATGGAATCAAAGTGATCGAAGATTGCGCCCACACAATGGGTGCCAAATGGAAAGGACGCCAGTCAGGGTGTGATGGGGTGATTGGGTGTTATTCTACACAGACGTATAAACATATGAATTCTGGCGAAGGCGGATTATTGGTGACCGATGATCCCGATATTGCCGCACGCGCCATTATGTTGTCTGGGTCGTATATGTTATACGGCAAACATCCCGCCGCGCCGGATGTAGAACAATTTGAAACCATTCGATATGAAACGCCCAATGTTTCGGGGCGAATGGATCATTTGCGCGCGGCAATTTTACGCCCACAATTAAAAACACTGGATCAACAAATTGAGCGCTGGAATGAACGGTATGTCACGGTTGAGCAGGGCCTGCGAGAGACGCCCGGATTGACACTGGTTGAGCGTCCAGAGGAAGAGTTTTATGTGGGTTCTTCTATCCAGTTTCTACTATTGGATTGGACTGCGCCCCAGGTCGAGCGTGTGTTGAAAGGGTGTTCTGAGCGTGGGGTTGAGCTAAAGTGGTTTGGTGCAACAGAGCCACAGGGGTTTACGTCACGCTATGACAGTTGGCGCTATGCCAGCACGCAATCCCTACCGCAAAGTGATCGTATCCTTGGCGCAGTGATGGACATGCGATTGCCGCTGACGTTTTCAATCGCAGATTGCACTTTGATTGCACGCATAATCCGTGATGTGGTGTCACAGGTGCATCAATCGCCTGCATGATCGTCTGTGGCATCGATTTCAATGGCTCTTTTGTGGGCTTTGTGTTCGGGCTCTAGGTGTATATGGATTTGCATATGCGCGAATTCGCTTTTCAATGCTGCCTCGATACGGTCGCATAATTCGTGTGCATCAAACACGGTCATTTCGCTGGGTACGACTAAGTGGAAATCAATGAATTTGGCCTGACCTGCTTGACGTGTGCGTAGATCATGCGCCTGAACTGCGCCCGCACCATGTTGGGCAATGATTGATTTGATCTGGTCCTGATCTGCATCGCTGAGCGCTTCATCCATTAATCCGCTGAGTGAAGATTGAACGACATGATACCCTGACCACAAAATATTGGCGGCAACCATTATGGCCAATGCTCCATCCAGCCACCACAACCCCGACCATATTGCCAGTGTGATCCCTAAAATGATGCCGAGTGAGGAAAAGACATCTGTTAGCAGATGTTTCCCATCCGCCACCAACGCGGGCGAGTGTAATTTGCGCCCCTCGCGTAGCAGATAATAACACCAAACTCCGTTAATTACGCCTGCCAATACGTTGATGGCCAAACCCGCGGTGACATCTGTTAAGGGACGAGGCGTCATAAATGCGAAATAGGCTTGCCACAAAATCACAAGGGCTGCGATAACAATCAGTGCGCCTTCCAATGTTGCGCTCATCAACTCGGCTTTATGATGTCCATAGGGGTGGTTTTCATCCTCTGGGATCGCAGCAACGCGAATTGCAAAAAAC
The DNA here is from genome assembly GCA_963966925.1 of uncultured Rhodobacterales bacterium. Classification (GTDB taxonomy): domain Bacteria; phylum Pseudomonadota; class Alphaproteobacteria; order Rhodobacterales; family Rhodobacteraceae; genus HIMB11. The sequence continues at coordinate 654 of CAXABH010000217.1, read as the reverse complement.
GCAACCAATGCAGTTGCAACATTCACCGTGCTTTCCAGCGCATCAGAAAAAAGCGCGACTGATCCTGTGATCCAATAGGCCCAATATTTCAGGCCAAAAACCAAGATACCGATTGCGATGCTGATCAGTGCGATGTTCATCGTTTTGTTCATCTTGGCTCCTTTCACTCCTCTCTTCTAACATCCAGTTGCACATATGTGTATGCCAATATGACGGAACGTTTTTCGAAAGGGTCTTGACCCATTTCCGCACATCTTTCACACTAATGAACAAGTGTTCAATAAAAGGGGGTCCCAACATGTTTTTACATTCGATGAAGTTCGATTTGGGTGAAGATGTCCACGCGTTGCAAGAAACCGTGCACCGCTGGGCACAAGAGCGGGTCAAACCCATGGCCGCCGATATTGATCGCAGCAATGAATTCCCAAATGCGCTTTGGCGTGAAATGGGGGATCTTGGCCTTCCTTCTGAAGACGCCCGACTTGATCCTCCCCGGTTTTGATGGCCCCCGCACCTTTACCCTCGTTAACATCAAAGTTATTGATCCTGCCGCTCCTTCTTACGTCAACATGACGTCAAAGTCTCCTCTTCACCGCCATCGGGCTCTAGAGGTTGCCGGTCCACGCGACTACTTTGGCCTCTCCCGGAGGCCCC
>CAXABH010000216.1:0-4108 GCA_963966925.1 uncultured Rhodobacterales bacterium | reverse complement strand
TCCAGTTTCAATGTATAGGCCGCCCCAAGGGTAATTGCGTGCAATGCTTCGTCTACAGAAATACATTGTTCTGCGCCCAAAACACGCCCCGACATCGTTTGTCGGGTCACTGCGCACCATGCCGTAAACAGTGGTCCCATTGGTGTTACTGGCGCATCGGAATGGATTGAAACATTTACGCCCGCATCCAGTGCTGCGCGCACTGCATTCATACGTTCCGCCCGATCATTCCCAATGGTTAAGGCCGCATGTTGATCGCCAAAGTACCAAATATGGTTGGCAAATATATTGGTGCAAATACCCATATTGGCGCATCGTTTAAATTGGTCCACACCCATCATTTGACAGTGTTGCAAAACATGGCGCGCCTCGGGCCAGGGGTGTTTTTGGCTGGCTGCCTCAATCGCATCGATTGAAACATCAGATGCCTCATCCCCGTTGACGTGAATATGCATTTGTACGCCTGCACGCTGCATTTCTTCGACCAGTTCATAAATCAACTCGGGTGGCGTATTCCATAAACCATTTGGCTGCCCGCCAACATAACCAGGCCATTTCACACGCGCGGTCCATCCTTGGATCGACCCATCAGTCATCAGTTTCACTGCACCCAAACGCAACTTATCTGTCGACATAGACCGCAGTTTTAGCGCAAATTGCGCGATTTCAGCAGGGGCAGCACCCATTGCCGCCAATGCAGGCACAATGCGCACGGGAAACCGCGCATCGCCTGTAACACGGGTCAATGTCTTAACATCATCATCTGTCAGAGTTGAAAATAAATCCGTAACAGTTGTGACGCCTGCGCGCTGACACACCTTCGCATAACTTCGGATTGCAGGCTCAGTTTGTGAGAGTGAACGAAAATCAATGCCAAGACGACGCATCACGGGGAACATCGCTGCCATCTCTTGCAACTCGCCCGTTGGGTTCCTCGCATCATCTTTGATCACACCTTCTGCGTTGGTTTCGTTTGAATAACCGTCCATTTCCAACGCTTTAGAGTTCACGCACATCAGGTGAACACTTGAAAACATAACCGCGACGGGACGTGCTTCGCTGATTTGATCCAAGTGTTTGCGGCTTAGGCGCTCATCCTTCAAAAATATCGGGTCTAATCCCCACCCTATCAATGGTTGATCATCGGGTAGGGTTTTTTCGTAATCAGACAGATCCCCAATTACGCTATCTAGATCGCGTTTTCCGTTCCACAATTTACCATTTGGGTCAATACGATCGTGAAATCCAGCATACGCAAAGTCCCAAATTGCACCTGCCATCATGTGCGCGTGGCCTTCGACAAATCCTGGGGTCAGTACAAAATCAGACAGTGAATCGTCATGGGTTACATCCCCCCATTGATCGGCACAATCAGCAGAACCAACTGCCAAAATACGATCGTCCATAACCGCGATATGAGTCGCTGTGGGGCGATTGGGGTCCATGGTGATCACCTTTTTCGCTTTGTAAACAAAGACTTTTTCCATTTCTTGCTCCCTTACATTTTCCACAACGCTACGCGGGAAATGCGATGGGTCAATGAAAAATTGACCGCATGGTCGAAAAAACTTGCCAGAATGATTTCCGCAAGGTTAGCCTCATTCCATAACAGGGAGAAAAATTATGAAACATTTAACCAAGCTTGTTTGCGCAAGCGCGATTGCGATGTCATCTGTGGCATCAAGCCTATGGGCCGATGGCGGCACGTTGGTTATTGCATCAACTCAAGTCCCACGGCATTTGAACGGTGCGGTTCAATCAGGAATTGCAACGGCGGTTCCCAGCACGCAGATCTTTGCATCCCCATTACGCTATGATGAAAACTGGAACCCACAACCATACCTCGCGTCTAGTTGGGATGTTGCAGGTGATGGGAAAACCGTTACGCTAAACCTCGTACAAAATGCAACGTTCCACGACGGCACACCGGTCACATCCGAGGATGTCGCGTTTTCCATCATGACGGTTAAGGAAAACCACCCTTTCAAATCCATGTTTGCGCCTGTCGATACGATTGATACACCAGATGCGCATACAGTTGTGATTAACCTATCCCAGCCACACCCAGCATTGTTGTTGGCACTATCCCCTGCGCTGGCACCTGTTCTGCCAAAACATATCTATGGTGATGGCCAAGATCCCAAATCACATCCGGCAAACTCTGCACCAATCGGATCCGGCCCCTTTATGTTAGAAGAGTTCACACCCGGTGAAGCGATTGTGATGAAGAAAAATCCAAACTTCTTTATCGATGGCCGTCCAAAACTGGATGAAATCATCGTGCGCATAATCAAGGATCCTTCTGCACTGCTGATCGCGATGGAAAACCAAGAAGCAGACATGTATCCATTCATGGCAGGCAGTCAGGAAATTCGCCGCCTAGAAAAGGCAGATCACCTTGGTATCACGAACGAAGGGTATGCGGCGGTTGGCCCGATTAACTGGCTGGCGTTTAACACGGCCTCTCCAAAGCTGTCCGACGTGCGTGTGCGTCAGGCGATTGCTTATGCGGTTGACCGGGATTTCATCACCAAAGCCTTGCATCGTGGCACATCACAGGTCCAGCGCGGGCCAATCATCGAAAGTTCGCCTTTCTTTGACGCGTCTATTCCTGCATATAACGTAGATTTGGACAAAGCGAACGCACTGATGGCAGAAGCAGGATATGGCGATGGTATGGAATTGACCGTTGATTATATCCCAGGTCCAAAGGAACAGCAGCAATCCGTTGCAGAGTATCTGAAATCACAACTGAAAAAGATCGGTATCAATGTAACTGTTCGCGCAGCACCCGATTTCCCAACATGGGCGGGTCGTGTTGGTGGACATGACTTTGAATTGTCTATGGACGTTGTGTTTAACTGGGGTGATCCAGTGATCGGTGTTCACCGCACCTATCTTTCATCCAACATCCGCAAGGGCGTAATTTGGTCGAATACTCAACAATATAGCAACGCATCAGTTGATGATCTGCTAAACGCAGCTGCCGTTGAAATGGACCCGACAAAGCGTGCTGCGCTATATGCCCAGTTCCAACAACAAGTTGCAGCAGATGTGCCGGTTTATTGGATCAATTCGCTGCCGTATCATACTGCATACGACAAGCGTTTGACAAACCTACCAACTGGCATTTGGGGCACGATGCACCCAATGGATATGGTTGAATGGTCTGACTAAAACATACTGCGGGGCTATTGGGCCCCGCATTTTCATTTCGTGGTGCATAAATGCCTGTAAATTATATTTTGAAACGCTTGGGCTATGGGCTGTTGCTTATGTTAGGCGTTGTGGTGTTGAACTTTCTTCTCATCCGCTTGGCCCCTGGTGATCCTGCTGTTGTGATCGCAGGTGAAATGGGCGGTGCCACAGAAGAGATGTTGGAGAGTATCCGCGAAGACTATGGCCTGAACAAACCAGTTTTGACGCAACTTTGGATGTATGTGTCCAGCGTCGCGCAAGGCGATTTGGGCGAAAGTTTCTTTTTCAATCAACCTGTATCCAAGCTAATTGCACTGCGCATTGGGCCAACAATTTTACTGGTCATCGTGGCGCAGATCCTCTCTATCGTGATTGGCGTATTTCTGGGCGTATTGGCCGCACGCAAACCAAATGGGATCATGTCGGCATTTGTGTCTGTTTTTGCCACGATTGGGTATGCGGTTCCTGTATTTTGGACAGGGATTATGTTGATTATCTTGTTTGCATCGACCTTCCCCATTTTTCCAGTCGAAGGAATGCAATCGGTTAAGTTGCGCGATGCGAATATTTTTATCCGGTCTTTGGACATAGCGCACCACTTGGTGTTACCCGCCTTTACACTGGCGATCATTTATTTGGCCCAATATGCGCGGCTTTCACGTGCCTCAATGCTGGAAGTTTTAGGGGCGGATTATATTCGCACCGCACGTGCAAAAGGGGCATCAGAACGCGCTGTTCTATTTAAGCACGCCTTGCGCAATGCCGCGCTACCAATTCTGACGATTGCTGGTTTGCAGTTTGGAAACCTAATCTCAGGTGCGCTGCTGGTTGAAACCGTCTTCAACTGGCCCGGGATGGGCCGTCTGGCATTTGATAGCATTCTGCGGCGGGATTACCCCACGATCATGGG
>CAXABH010000215.1:0-4122 GCA_963966925.1 uncultured Rhodobacterales bacterium | reverse complement strand
CCTAACACGATTGGAGCCAACATGCCCCTTTATGAGCATGTCTTTATTTCGCGTCAGGATTTATCCAATACGCAAGCCGAAGGCCTGGTTGAACACTTCTCAACAGTATTGAAAGACAATGGCGGCAACGTCCTTGATTCCGAATACTGGGGTGTCAAAACGATGGCCTACAAAATCAATAAAAACCGCAAGGGCCACTATGCGATGATGCGCACTGACAGCCCAGCTGCTGCGGTTCAGGAAATGGAACGCCTGATGCGTCTGCACGAAGACGTTATGCGCGTGATGACCATCAAGGTCGATGCCCACCAAGAGGGCCCATCCGTTCAAATGCAAAAACGTGATGACCGCGGCGAACGCCGTGAGCGCCGCGCGTAAGGAAAGGATGCTAACCAATGGCAAATAAACCATTTTTCCGTCGTCGTAAGGTCTGCCCATTCTCAGGTGAGAATGCACCAAAGATCGATTACAAAGATACAAAATTGCTGCAACGCTATATCTCAGAGCGTGGCAAAATTGTTCCATCACGCATCACCGCTGTTTCAGCCAAGAAACAACGTGAATTGGCGCGCGCTATTAAACGTGCACGCTTTTTGGCGCTATTGCCCTATTCCGTGAACTAAGGAGAGAACCATGCAAGTTATCCTTTTAGAACGCGTTGCGAAATTGGGCCAAATGGGCGACATAGTTGATGTAAAATCAGGTTATGCGCGCAACTTTCTTTTGCCACAAGGCAAGGCGCAAACTGCATCAGATGCAAACGTAAAAGCATTCGAAGCACAAAAAGCGCAGCTTGAGGCGCGTAACCTTGAAACCAAAAAAGAAGCAGAAGATTTAGCAGCGAAGTTGGATGGCCAAAAATTCGTTGTGATTCGCTCTGCATCTGATTCTGGCGCACTTTATGGTTCTGTCACACCACGTGACGCAGCCGAAACTGCAACAGAAGCAGGGTTCAGCGTGGATCGCAAACAAGTTGCATTGATCAACCCGATCAAAGAACTTGGCCTACATGAGATGTCAGTAAAGCTACACCCAGAAGTTGTTGCAACAATCGTCATGAACGTTGCACGCTCGATGGAAGAAGCGGACCTACAGTCAACTGGCAAAACAATCCAAGAATTGGCAGCGGAAGAAGAAGCCGCAGCAGAATTTGAGATTGCAGAACTCTTCGACGATATCGGTGGCGCAGCTTCTGATGACGACGATGACGGTCTTGTTGCAACACCAGAAGACGACGCATAAAATCGTCCTGTTAGCTTAAGCATTTTTAACCGCTCCAATCCACCGATTGGGGCGGTTTTTTCATCGGCACACCACAGGCGTATCAAACACATTTTCAGAAAAACATGAAACGTTTAAAACAAACGCATCATCTAATCGTGTAATCCCAATTGAAAATACATAAATTGCGCGCACTGCAGTACATCACGCAATAAATGAAAAGATTTATGTGATTTTCTTTTCACTTCATGTCATTTTGGCGGTTGACCTCTCCAATTCGCCCCAATAGTGTGCGCCATAAGAAGTGAGGAGTCCTTTGATGTTTGATGTGCTAAACGTCGTGGTTATAAGGCGCATGGGTCGGTAACGTCACCATTACGGAGACCCCATGCGCCCCCGCCAAAATCGGGGGCTTTTTTAATGCGAAACAGAACCTGCTGTTGAAAACGGAGCGAATGACAATGACACGCCAAATGACCGGAGCAAAAATGATCGTCCAAGCCTTGAAAGATCAAGGCGTCGATACCGTATTTGGGTATCCAGGTGGTGCGGTGCTGCCGATCTATGACGAAATTTTCCAACAAAACGACATTCGCCACATTTTGGTGCGACACGAACAAGGCGCCGTACATGCCGCGGAAGGATACGCACGCAGCACTGGGAAACCAGGCGTTGTTTTGGTGACGTCTGGCCCAGGTGCAACCAACGCCGTAACAGGTTTAACAGATGCCTTAATGGACAGCATTCCGCTGGTTGTTCTAACGGGTCAGGTCCCAACATTCATGATCGGATCTGATGCGTTCCAAGAGGCGGACACAGTTGGCATCACGCGCCCATGCACTAAACATAACTGGTTGGTCAAAGACACCGCAAACCTATCCTCAACAATACATGAGGCATTCCATGTGGCCACATCCGGTCGTCCGGGTCCCGTGTTGGTGGATATCCCCAAAGATGTTCAATTTGCATCTGCCACCTATCAGGAAAAAAACAAGGCCAAGACCGCGCATTATATGCCCAAATTAAAAGGCGACATCGACCAAATCACAAAACTGGTCGAGGCCATGGAAAATGCCGAACGCCCTGTATTTTATACAGGTGGCGGTGTTATCAATTCTGGCCCTGCCGCCAGCCAACTATTATGCGAATTAGTTGATGCCACCGGTTTCCCGATCACATCCACATTGATGGGACTTGGATCCTATCCAGCCTCTGGCAAAAACTGGCTGGGCATGCTGGGGATGCACGGCCTTTATGAAGCAAACCTTGCGATGCACGATTGTGATTTAATGATTAACATTGGTGCGCGCTTTGATGATCGCATAACCGGACGCTTAGACGCCTTTAGCCCAAATTCGAAAAAGGCGCATATCGATATTGATCCATCCTCAATCAATAAGGTGATCCAAGTTGATATTCCAATCATTGGCGATGTAGCGCACGTGTTAGAGGACATGCTAAAGGTTTGGAAATCGCGTGGTCGCAAAGTGAACGCAAGCGGTCTGCAAAAATGGTGGGCCGAGATTGAAGATTGGCAAAAGATCAACTGCCTGAAATTTGAACAAAAGGGCAGCACAATCAAACCACAACATGCATTGGCACGTTTGGAAGAATTGACCAAGCACCGCAAAGATCGCTTTATCTGCACAGAGGTGGGCCAACACCAAATGTGGGCTGCACAATATTTGGGATTTGAAAATCCCAATCAGTGGATGACATCAGGTGGATTGGGCACGATGGGATATGGGTTCCCTGCATCAATCGGGGTACAAGTTGCGCATCCTGACGCATTGGTTGTCAATGTCGCAGGCGAAGCATCTTGGTTGATGAACATGCAGGAAATGGGCACTGCAATCCAATACCGCCTGCCTGTGAAACAATTCATTTTGAACAACGAACGTTTGGGCATGGTCCGTCAATGGCAAGAATTGCTACATGGCGAACGCTATTCGCATTCATGGTCTGACGCCCTGCCCGATTTTGTGAAATTGGCCGAAGCCTTTGGCGCCAAGGGTATCTTGTGTAGTGATCCTGCTGACCTGGATGATGCAATTATGGAAATGCTGAACTATGATGGCCCTGTGATCTTTGACTGTCTGGTCGAAAAGCACGAAAACTGCTTTCCAATGATTCCGTCGGGGGAACCGCACAATAAAATGTTGCTGGGTGAAGCCAGCACAAAAGATGCAATCGGCACTTCTGGTGCGGTATTGGTATAGGGAACAAGGTCATGTCAGCATTAAAAATCAAAAAGGGCTCAACAAAGCATTCGGCCTATAACCTGCGTGCCAATTACGGCGATGAAATTGAAACACATACGCTTGCCGTTATCGTCGACAACGAAGCTGGTGTTTTGGCACGTGTCATTGGTCTGTTTTCAGGTCGTGGCTACAACATTGAAAGCCTGACAGTTGCAGAAGTGGACCACCAAGGGCATCTTAGCCGCATCACGATTGTAACCACAGGCACACCCGCCGTCATTGAACAGATCAAGGCACAGTTGGGCCGTATCGTTCCCGTGCATGATGTTCGCGATCTAACCGTAGAAGGCGCAGCCGTTGAACGCGAGTTGGCTTTGATTAAAGTTGCTGGATCAGGGGACAAACGTGTCGAGGCATTACGCCTAGCCGATATTTTCCGCGCCCAAGTGGTTGATAGTACATTGGATAGTTTTGTATTTCAAATCACAGGGACACCTGATAAAATCGATGCATTAGCCGATTTAATGCGCCCACTTGGTTTGATTGAAATGGCACGGACGGGTGTCGCGGCACTCTCCCGCGGTGAAGGTACGGTAAGCGAAGAGTAATTGCGCCTCGCCACATCTACGAAACCACCAAAACAACCCAGAGTTGTTTATTGGTCTGTCTTTGCGGCAACACTTTTGTAAAACAAATTAAA
>CAXABH010000214.1:0-4124 GCA_963966925.1 uncultured Rhodobacterales bacterium | reverse complement strand
GTGGTGGTATTTTCACAAACTCGAGGGCACCCATGAAGGCACCCGATTACAAAGTGTTGATCCAGGCAATGTTCAGTGGGATGGATTTGGCCCTGATCGTGTTTTGGGATGCGTGGTGTACCCTGCGGCAGAGGTGATTGAACCGGGTGTTATCAAACACATTGAGGGCAATCGCTTTTCACTTGGGGAACCGGATGGATCAAAATCCGAACGTGCGTTGGCCCTGTCAAAAATCCTATCCAATGCTGGATTAAAGGCCCCTGTACGTCCGAAATTGCGTGATGAAATTTGGGTAAAGTTGTGGGGAAATCTGTCATTTAATCCGATTTCTGCGCTGACCCACGCGACACTGGATGTTTTGTGTACGGACGAAGGAACCCGCGCAGTGGCCCGCAATATGATGGTCGAGGCGCAGGAAATTGCCGAACGTTTGGGTGTGAAATTTCCAATTGATGTGGATCGTCGCATCGCAGGGGGCGCAGCCGTCGGGGCGCACCGTACCTCTATGCTACAGGATTTAGATCAAAAGCGTCCGATGGAAATAGATGCCCTTGTTGCATCGGTTCAGGAACTGGGCCGCGTGACAGACGTGGCTACACCTACAATTGATACTGTTTTGGGGCTGATCCGGCTGCGTGCACGCACCGCTGGCCTTTATTCTTAACGCTGCAAATACTTAGGAGACAAAGATGTACGAGCAATTGAAAATCGCAAACACGATTGCAGCAGGTCCTGGGCCTGGTAATACAGATGCGCGTGTTCTTCAGCAATTCGCAAACGCAGGTTTAGCCGATCATATGCATCCAGATGTATTAAATGGGATGATCGAATGTAAACACATGCTGCGTGCGGTTTGGGGTACAGAAAATACCTATACATTTGGGGTTGCTGGAACGGGATGGAGTGGTCTGGATTGTATGATTTCGGCTGTACAACCAGGTGACAGCGTTGTTGTTTTCGTAAACGGCACTTTCTCGGGGATTGATGCGCTGTCCCTGCGTATGAAGGCAGCCACGGCCGAGGAGTTAGCCGCAAATCCCACCGATCCAGATGCGGACACTGTGACGGTTGTCACAATCCCCCATGGAACATCAGTTGATGGCGAAACGATCGAACATGCATTGGCATCGCACAAACCCAAATGGGCCCTGATGGCACATTACGAAACAGGTTCTGGGCGCATTAATGATGTTCAGGCATTTTCAGACGCCTGTCTGCGTCACGGTGTTTTGGGGTTGGTTGATGCCGTCAGTTCACTAGGTGTTGCCGATTTTCGCATTGATGATTACCCCGGTGTCGCCGCCTGGGCATCCTGTCCACAAAAAGGGATCAGTTGTCTGCCACTTACTTATGCACCCGTCAGCTTTCGACAAGAATACATTGACGTTTTAAACCAGTCCGGAGCACGCTGTTTCGTGCATCATCCGTTGATGGAGGCCCGTCATTGGGGCATTATGGATAGTCAAGATGTGGAAAAAGGCGCCTATCACAGAACACACTCGGCCTATGCGGTTGCCGCGTTTCACGAAGCGCTGCGATTGACGCTGGAGGAGGGGTTGGCAAATCGCGCCGCGCGCTATGCCGCCTGCGAAGACATCTTGCGCCGCGCATTCACGGCAATGGGATGCGAAGTGACGTCAAACATGACATCCTTGGTTGTTTTGAACCTGCCTTCGAACATGGCGGGGCGCGAAATGGAATTCGTAACCCATTGTCGGTCGCAAAATTTCGGTATTTGGCCGACTTTGTCACAGCCTACCCAAGTGCGGGTTGGTATTTTGAACCTACTTAATAACGCGGACATCGAAAATATTGTCACCCGTTTCGGCGCGGCATTGGTGGATTTGGGGGGATCTTATGATCCTGCAGAAGTTACCAAAATCACGGGGTCCCTTCAGGCAAGTTTGGCAGCAGAATGAGCAAAGCAAAAATACTAATCACCCGCAAGTGGCCAGAAAACGTCGAGGCCGAGTTGATGAAACACTATGACGTGCAATGCAACGACAGCGATGTTGCAATGACGGTTGACGAATTGCGCGCAGCCTTGGGTGAATATGACGCCATTTTGCCAACCGTGACAGATAATATGGGGGCCGCTGTTTTTGAAACTGACACCATTCGCACCAAGGCGATTTGCAATTACGGCGTTGGATTTTCACATATTGATATTTCCGCAGCCGCGGCTGCAGGTATCACGGTGACAAACACACCCGATGTCCTAAGCGAATGTACTGCTGATATCGCCATGACATTAATGTTGATGGTAGCGCGGCGCGCAGGCGAAGGCGAACGAGAGGTGCGCGCAGGTGCGTGGAGCGGATGGCGCCCAACGCATTTGATTGGCAAAAAGGCCAGCAATAAAAAGGTGGGAATTGTTGGGTTTGGACGCATCGGTCAGGAATTCGCACGCCGTGCGCATTTTGGGTTCAATTGCGAAATTTACGTTCAAAACAGATCGCAAGTCGCCCAAGATAAACTGGATCAATTCAATGCAACACAGGTCCCCGATTTGGAAACACTCTTTCAAACCTGTGATGTCGTCTCGCTGCATTGTCCAGGTGGGGGTGCAAATCGCCATCTGATCAATGCCGATATTATGGCGCATTCAAAACCCGGGCTTATCCTGATCAATACCGCCCGTGGCGAAGTTGTGGATGAAGTCGCCTTGGCGCAGGCCTTGCATGATGGCACTGTTGGGGGTGCGGGGTTGGATGTATTTGACGGGGAACCCAACATCATGCCCGAAACTCTAAACGCGCCTAACATCGTTATGCTGCCGCATCTGGGCAGTGCGACGGATGAAACCCGCGTTGAAATGGGCATGCGTGCAATGGAAAACCTGAACGCGATCATGTCCGGCATGGCGCCCCGCGATCCTGTGACCTAATCGTCACATTGTAATTTGGGTCCAAGTCCATAGATCAGTTCCACGAATGATGGGGCTGATACATGGAAAACTTCTGGGACAAACGCTACGCAGGTGCGGACTACCTTTTTGGAACAAAACCGGCGGCGGGGCTCATCGCTCTTGAACCCCACTTAGTGGCAGGTGGCAAAACGCTGGTTGTCGCGGATGGCGAGGGGCGCAATTCCGTCTATCTCGCCTCAATGGGATATGACGTGCGCGCCACAGATTATTCACAGGTTGCCCAGACCAAGGCCAAGGCATTGGCGAACGAGGCAGGTGTTGATGTGGATTTTGTCCTGTCCGATATCTATGACCCAGATTGGAGCGCTAGGGCCTACGATAATGTTGTCGCAATCTTTATCCAATTTGTCCCGCCGGAACGCATGAGTGAAATTTTTAGCGCACTCGCACGCGCCACTCGGGCAGGGGGCACATTGCTGATCCACGGATATACCCCCGAACAGGTTGCATTGGGCACGGGTGGCCCGGGCAATCGCGATCATATGTACACACCCGATATGCTGGCCCAGGCGTTTTCGCATATGCAGATTACGATTAACCGCGCCTATACCGCCACCCTGGACGAAGGCCGCGGCCATTCCGGCCCATCAGCCCTGATTGATTTCGTGGCTAAGGGGTGTGGGGAATGGGGTGATTTAGAAAATTCGCACTAATCATCCCTGCGGATATATGTTATTCGCCCGCAAAATAGTTGTATGAGGTTCATGGTGCAGGATAACCAAAATCAATCGCTACACACCGCAGCGCGTCTATCGGTTGCGCCGATGATGGATTGGACGGATCGGCATTGTCGGTATTTGCATCGGTTAATGTCGCGGGAAACCTTGCTTTATACGGAAATGGTAACGTCACCCGCGTTGGTGCGAGGTGGGGCCATGCATTTATTGGATTACAACCCCGCGGAACATCCCGTGGCCTTGCAACTGGGCGGTTCTGACCCTGTTGAACTGGCTGCGGCGGCCAAGATGGGCGAGGATGCAGGGTATGATGAAATCAACCTAAACTGTGGCTGCCCCTCTGATCGCGTGCAATCAGGTACCTTTGGTGCGGTGTTGATGCGCACCCCCGATGTGGTTGCACAGTGCTGCGCAGCCATGCAGGATGCGGTTCAGGTCGAGGTCACCGTGAAATGCCGTATTGGTGTGAGATCGGAAGAGCTCGTGTAGGGAAAGAGTGTAGATCTCGGTGGTCGCCG
>CAXABH010000213.1:0-4134 GCA_963966925.1 uncultured Rhodobacterales bacterium | reverse complement strand
CGCCCACATGCATTTGCCATGTAGTAAAAACCAACATCCATCGTCACACGTGATCCCGCACTAAATTCTAATATTAGGTAAGAATGAAGTGATGAATTGACTGCAAAAATTGCACCAAAAATCAACAGCGCAATCACAACAACTGTGGCGTTTGGCATAGTCGCATCAGGGCGCAAGTACAAAAATAAGGATAAGCATATAGGCACGCTTAGCAGTATCCTTGCCCAACGTGCCGCATCCTGAATAAGGGCACTTGGCCCCCGCGTGGCGGCGCGCAGGATTTTATGCGCATTGCCCTGAACAAGCCCATAAAGAATAATCCAAATCGCCATAAATCCACCAATCAGAAAAAAGGCATTGCGATTACCTTCGGTGCTGCCATCGGATAAGACGGCGTAAAAGTAGATAGGGATGCCAACAACAAACCATACATCACGCGCACCAAACAGAAACACGCGTGCCACAGACAACCAATTTACATTCTTGTTTCTTGAAAAGACCTCTTTGAATTTCGCGTTCCTTCGGCCTGCCGGCAACCCAGCAGGCATGCGCAGGATCAAAATCACCAAAATGACACCCAGCAATACAGCCATACCTTGGACCACGGCATGAAACCCAAATTCGCCCAGCCCTGCTGCCCCCAAAAAGAACCCTAATCCTTTTACCGCGTTCTTTGACCCCGTTAAAATGGCGACCCAACGGAACAGTCCGCCATCAGCCGTCGGGGCCAAGAACTTTACAGCGGATTTCGCGCTCATCTTCGAGAGATCTTTGGCAACGCCTGACAACCCTTGCGCAAACATAACATACGTAACCGAGGCCCAAATGCTCCAATCTGGTGAAAGTTGTAGCAAGGCAAGCAATGCAATGATTTGCAATGACAAACCAGCGTAAAGCGTTGAGGCCAATCCAAAACGGGCAGCAACCCACCCCGCACTTAGGTTCGTGACGATACCCGCAATTTCATAAAGAATAAACAAATAGGCCAATTGCACCGGGGAAAATCCCAAAGTGTGAAAGTGCAATAAAACCAGCATGCGTAACGCGCCATCAGACAACATAAATGCCCAATATGCGCTCGTCACCGCAATATATGCCGCCATACCCGAAGATTTTGTCATTTGGAAAGCGACTTTCCAACCATCAATGCGACATCCACTAAACGATGCGCGTAACCCATTTCATTGTCGTACCAGGCGTAAATTTTAACCTGCGTCCCATTCACAACCAGTGTACTGGGCGCATCAATAATAGCAGAACGCGTGTCGTTGGTATAATCAGCAGAAACCAGCGGACGTGTTTCATACCCCAATATTCCCTTTAATTCCGTCTCAGAGGCCGCGTGGAACAGTGCGTTCACCTCTTCAGCGGTTGTTTCACGCTCCACTTCAAACACGCAATCTGTGATTGACGCGTTCAGCAGCGGAACACGCACCGCATGGCCATCCAATTTGCCTTTTAGCTCGGGATAAATCAGTGTAATCGCCGTTGCAGACCCTGTTGTTGTTGGGATCAGCGAATTTAGCGCAGAGCGCGCGCGACGCAAATCCTTTGCAGGGCGATCAACGATCGTTTGGGTATTGGTGACATCATGGATCGTCGTGATGCAGCCATGACGAATACCAAGGTGTTCGTGGATCACCTTAACAACTGGCGCAAGGCAATTTGTGGTGCAACTGGCCGCTGTGACAATGTCATGTGTGTTTGCATCATAAATGTCCGCATTCACGCCATAAACAATATTCGCTGCATTCCCATCTTTCACAGGTGCGGAAACAACAACTTTTTTCACGCCTGCATCAAAATAACCCTGAATAAGCTCTGCCGTTTTGAAATAGCCTGTACAATCAATCACCACATCGACACCCGCCAACGGCAATGCGTCTAAAGATTTTTCGCACAACATTGGCATACGCGTCCCATCAATCGTGATCGATGATGTATCGTGCGAAAACTTTGCGTCCCAGCGCCCGTGGACCGTATCGAATTCCAATAAGTGCGCATGCATTTCAGGTGTCCCGACAGCGTCATTCAAAAACGCAATCTCTGCACCGGCCTCCAATAACGGGCGCACGATTAATTTCCCAATCCTGCCAATGCCATTAATCGCATAAGTTGTCATCAGTCTGCTCCCAAATACAAGTTTCTACGCCCTGTGCATTACAACAGTAATGTAATTGAAATTTGACAAGTTCGAAAGTGTTTGCACGCACTTGGATATAAAACAAAGAACGGTTCATACATCGCTTCACCCTTAGCAACCGCACATCATCGGTGATTTTTAAATGGATCGCCCAGACCTGTTACAAATGGCAATGAACAAGGCAATTTTGATGTAGCTTGGGTGTTGAACACTGACTTTGTGACGCAGTGGATTGGTCAGGTATTATTCATCATCAAGTTGCGATAAAATCAAATCAACAGAGCTACGCACCATGCGCCAGCGGACTGGCACGGAATTGTTGTCATCATGATATGCGTTCAACAGCGACCCATCACAGATATAAATTTCACGCCCATCTCCGATATAACGATCCAGCCAGAAATCCATTCTTGGGATAGCGTAAATGCCCTCAGACAAGGATACATTATAAATGTCCCAGATTTCCATGACACAGTCTGATCTAGTTTCATATTCCGTGGTTGAAACCAACTTTGGGTAGTTCGATTTTTCCGCGTTAATCAACTCAGCAAGCGATGGCTCTGGCTTGGGTTCGGTATGCTCTGAAAATATTTCCGCCTGCTCTGCTGCTTCGCGCGACACGGGTTGCTCTAATCCCAATAGCTGTCCCAAGATATTTTGCGCATTTGAAGTCGATGCAACGATTGACACAATTGCAAATAATACCATCACCTTATTCAGCATGACCCACATCCATCCTTTTGTTCAACATACGCCAATACACGCTGTGCGTGCTTTTCCACAGCATGACCAATGGGATCAATCACCCCAGACGGTTAGGGCGATAGTTCGGGCGTATACATTGACTAAATACTACGACAAGGTTCAGAAAACAACGAAATCAAACTATAGGTCGTTTTTTGGAATAATATTTTCTATAAATAGTCGCAAATTGACGTGTCAATTAGACCTAATCATCGTTGACTGATGCCGCACTAATCGCTGTCAGGAGAATACGATGCACAATCCCGATCATACTATCCCACAAACCATGTCCGCTATGGTGCTGACTGGTAATGGCGGCATGGAAATGTATGAATGGAGGAACGATTGGCCGACCCCACAACCCCAGGCCAATGACGTATTGATCAAGGTTGCGGCATGCGGACTAAACAATACCGACGTGAATACGCGTTCAGGGTGGTATTCAAAAGAGGTAAGTGAGGCGACGACAGGCGGTTCGTATGACGCGATTTCCGATGATGATCCAACCTGGGGCGGTCGTCCCATTACGTTTCCCCGTATTCAGGGTGCGGATATTTGTGGTCACATCGTTGCCGTCGGCGCGAATGTTGATCCCGCCCGCATTGGCGAACGCGTGATCACGGACAACTGGCTGCGCGATCCTAATGATCCACTAAATATGGATAAAACTTATTATTTTGGATCAGAATGTGACGGTGGTTTTGCACAATATGCAAAAATCCCGGCTGTAAATGCATGGGCCGTTAATTCAAACTACAGTGATGCAGAGCTTGCTACGTTTAGCTGTTCATATTCCACGGCAGAGGGCATGCTGACCCGCGCGGATGTAAACCCAGGCGATACAGTATTGGTTCCAGGTGCATCTGGGGGTGTTGGTGGCGCATTGGTGCAATTGGCCAAACATCGCGGTGCGCGCGTGATTGCACTGGCATCGGAAGGCAAACATGATGCAGTTCGCACATTAGGTGCGGACCTGATCCTGCCCCGAATGCACGATAACCTAAACGCGGTTTTGAAAGATGAGAAAATCACAGTCGTTGCAGATGTGGTTGGGGGCACGCAATGGGGCACCTTGATCGATCAACTGGAACGCGGTGGGCGATATGTCTGTTCTGGTGCTATTGCAGGACCAATTGTTGATTTCGATCTGCGCACTTTTTATCTGCGTGATTTGTCGCTCCTCGGGTCCACTGTGATTGATCCCAAGGTGATGAAAAACTTAATAACACTGATCGAAAGCGGTGCCA
>CAXABH010000212.1:0-4142 GCA_963966925.1 uncultured Rhodobacterales bacterium | reverse complement strand
CGGTGACGGCGACAGACATGGACGCTCTCTTCACGGCGGTGGACGCCGGGCGCGTGGGCGCGAGGATGGAGAATAAAAATTGGCGCGATCGACGCGAGGCGACCGGGCCACAACAACACTTCCTGCATTACAGACTGCGCAATTTGTACCAATCGTCATCTCGTTCGTTGCGCTTGCTATTAGAAACCGACTTGGGATGCTTGGCACAATCCTTGTTTGCGCATTAATCCCTGTCATCTTTAGTTTATAGCAATCGCTCGACACCACTTTGCGCCAAAGATGTGATTGCGATCGCTATGGTTCAACATCGATACCGCATCAGGGAACGCGCGCGCAGCCTATCAATGCGCGCGCAAAAGACCGCCAATTTCTGATTTTCCAACGCGCACTGCGATTAACAATGACAGCAACCAGCCCG
This sequence comes from uncultured Rhodobacterales bacterium, assembly GCA_963966925.1. Classification (GTDB taxonomy): domain Bacteria; phylum Pseudomonadota; class Alphaproteobacteria; order Rhodobacterales; family Rhodobacteraceae; genus HIMB11. The sequence continues at coordinate 3,724 of CAXABH010000212.1, read as the reverse complement.
TGGAAACAGCCACCGCAATCCCCAACCAAACGCCAAGAACATCAAAATTCAGCAGTCCAACAAAAATCCAAATAAATAGCGCAACACCCAATCCTTGGCGATAGATGCTGATCCATAGGGTCCAAATCGGTTTTTTAAGCGCCTGTAAAATTGAGTTAATAGAAAAGAGCATCATGTAAATTGGAAACAGAATAGCATCGACGCGCAAATAACTGGCACCAATCTCAATAACAACGGGATCCTGTGTGAACAGTCCCACTGCAGTTTGACCACCAAACCACAGCATGGGCAGCGCGAATGCCGCCATGATGAAGCCTGTTTTCCAACAAAACCATACGGCTTGACGAACACGATCATGATCCCCGGCCCCAAAATTTTGCCCCGCAATCGGCAGCAAAGCGCCAGTCATCCCCAAAACAGGAAGCAGTAAAATTTGTTCGATCCGCAGGGCGACACCATATGCTGCAAGAGCTTCGCCTCCGAATCCTTTTAAGGCGAATTGGACAACAAAACCTGAGATAAACATTACCAAAAGCGCTGTTGTCGTGGGTAACATTTGAGCAATTATTTCACGAAAACTATCCCATTTCGGCATAAACACATCGCGCGGCGCCCCTTTCATAATGTCCAAGGCAAAAACGCGTCTTAGGATCCAAACCATAACACCCGTTTGAGATAAGATGGTCGCCACTGCGATCCCATTGAACCCCATCCCATTCCAGAGACCAGGAATACCAAAAATGAACAGCGGATTAAGGCAAATATTTGCCAAAAACGCCACCATCAGCCCACGCTGAAGCGAAACTGTATCGCCATGAGATTGCAATATCCCATTCATTCCGTAGGCCATTAGAAAGGCAGGCAACGAAATCAGAAGCCAATTGAAATATCCAAATGCTGCATCTTGATACGCACCTGTTTCGGAAACAGCGGCAATCAAAAATGGACCCGAAAAAATCCCCACAATCAAAAGGAGTGCCGAGGCAAGTATACCAAAACTTATCCCCTGTGCAGCTAATCGTTGCGTGGCGGAAATATCTTTGCGCCCTTTTGCATTGCTGACCAAAGCGCTTAGTGATGATCCCAACCCAAAGCCGACTGCCATCATGACAAAGAATGCTTGGTATCCAATTACTAACCCAGCTTGGGCCTCGGTTCCCAACATCCCGGCAAAATAAACATCAACGACGTTATAAAGCGTTGCAAACAACATCCCAAATGCAGCAGGCACGGCAAGTGAACGAAAATGACTGGAAATAGGACCGATGGTCAAATCATCTTTTTGCATAATTATTCAACCGCCTTCATGCGGCGTTCAAGCCGTCGGACAGCGGCAGATACAATCAGGATAAGAACAAGATATTCCAACACTAAGATCGTATAAATTTCAAGCGGACGATATTCCGAAACAACAAGTTCGTTCGCTTTTCGCGTCAACTCTTGCATCCCAATCACGGATACCAAAGATGACATTTTCAACATGTAAACAAGCTGATTTCCTAACGCCGGTAAAATGCGTCTGATCGCCTGTGGTAGTATCACAAACCGCATTGTGTCACGATAATTTAGTGAAATCGATTGCGCTGCCTCATATTGTCCGCGTCCAATTGATTGAATACCGCCGCGGAAAATCTCGGCCTGGAACGCACTATCCGAAAGGGCCAAGGCAAGCACACCAGCCCAGAATACATTTAACGTCAGTCCGGTTATCTGTGGCAATCCATAATACACCCATAAGATCAAAACTAGGATCGGCACAGCGCGTACAACTTCGACATATGTGCGGTTGATTGCACGGTAATGCCGCTTCTGCGACAAGCCAGGCAATGCAATCACAAGTCCTAATACCACCGAAATCAAAATAGCGGTCAATGACATTAAGATCGTATTATACGCCCCCGTCATCATGAATTTTAAATTCGCAAGGCCATTGGCCGTGCGTGGATCAACGACGTACCAGCCCCAATTGCCGGAGCATCCAGACAACAAAAAAGCAAGTGGTGTAAAAACCAGTAAACGTTTCATGACACCCTCTTTAGTGATTTAAAATTTGCTGAATGAAGGCGGCAAACCGTTCCGAATTAGGAGAGGTGAAGACCTGTTCAGTTGGACCGACCTCTACGATGGTTCCCTTATCCATGAAAACCATTTTGTCAGCAACTCTGCGTGCGAAACCCATTTCATGTGTCACAACCACCATCGTCATTCCTTCACGCGCGAGTTCGGACATCACCTCAAGCACTTCAGCAATCATTTCGGGATCCAATGCAGATGTCGGTTCATCGAACAACATAATACGCGGTTCCATACACAACGAACGCGCAATAGCAACACGCTGTTGCTGTCCACCCGATAATTGACCGGGCAGTTTGTCTGCCTGATCAGGGATCCGAACCCTCTCCAAATATTGCATCGCACGCTCTTCAGCAGCGCGCTGATCAAGCCCAAGCACGCGTCGCGGCCCCAGTGTCAGATTATCTAAAACGCTTAGGTGTGGAAACAGATTAAATTGCTGAAACACCATCCCCAGATGGCCACGAATTTTTTCTAAATTGGCTTTGTCACTATTTAATTGCAAACCATCGACGAAAATTTCGCCACTATCATGTGACTCTAGCCGATTAATGCATCGAATAAGCGTGGATTTCCCAGACCCGGATGGACCACAGATTACAACCTTTTCGCCTAATTCAACGTCAAGTGAGACATTATCAAGCGCTGTAAAGTTGTCATATATTTTTGACACTTTTTGAATGGATATTATGACACTCATCGCTTATACTTCTCCTGACCATATGTGACGGCATAAACAGCTACGTAACAAATTTTTATTTGCTCTAACAGTTTCCAGCCCGCCACTGCACCCTAGTTAGTTCGAAACACACTAAGAGGAAGACTTATGAAAATATTTAAAATCTTTGCTGCAAGCGTTGTGCTTGCCGCTAGCACCATCCAAGCAAATGCACAATCCGCACTGACAGAAATACTATCAACTGGTGTTTTAAAAGTTGGCACGACAGGCGATTGGAACCCAATGACAATGCGCGATGTGGCAACCAATAGTTATACAGGCTATGACATTGATGTAATGACACAGCTGGCCACGGATTTGGGCGTTGAAGTTGAATTTGTTGCAACTGACTGGAAAACATTGGTAAGCGGCGTAACTTCGGGCCAATATCATATCACAGGTTCTGCGTCTGTTTCCCCAAAGCGTGCCAAAGCTGCAGGTTATTCAAATAGCTATTTCAGCCTAGCGACAGTCCCCCTTACATTGAAAAAAAATGCCGACCGCTTTTCTGATTGGGACGACCTAAACCAAAGCGATGTTTCCGTTGCTGCCACACTTGGCACGACCCAAGAAAAGCAAGTGAAAGCCTTTTTCCCAAATGCTGAACATCGCATCGTAGAAGCACCCGCACGTGATTTCCAAGAAGTGCTGGCTGGTCGCGCAGATGCCAATATCACATCAAATGTTGAAGCGAACAAACTTATCGCAAAGTATGACCAATTGATGATTGTTCCCGTGCAACAAGGTCGTGCACCAACCCCAATCGCGATGTTAATGCCCCAAGCAGATCAAGTTTGGATTAATTACGTGAACACGTGGATTACCCTTAAGGAAGAGCAAGGTTTCTTTGAGGATCTTGGGAACAAATGGCAATTGCTGGTTGAATAATCAACGCAGAATATGCACCCTTAATTGGGTCAATCGCACCCCAGG
>CAXABH010000211.1:0-4148 GCA_963966925.1 uncultured Rhodobacterales bacterium | reverse complement strand
AGTGGTGAAAAATGCAGCGCCGGCTGCGAACCATGGAACGATCTTGCCCGAAAATGACAGGAACTTAACTGGATTTGCATATTCCCAAAGTGACATTCCGTCTCCTTAGCGTAAGTTGATCTTTAAAACCGCCGCTGATGCAAAAGGCAACAGTGCGATACAGGCAAATGTAATGCCCAACAAAAGCGATATGGGCGTTCCCACATCCATCCCGGCAATCCCCCGCCGCGCCAGTTCGGCGCCAAATATCAGCGTCGGCACATATAGAGGCAATACCAAAAGTGACAACAATAGACCGCCACGCTTTAACCCAACGGTCAGCGCCGCACCAAATGTGCCAATCACACTCAACGCAGGTGTGCCCAGCAATAGGGACAGAACAATCCAATAAAACGCATCTGATTGCAGCCCCAACAAAACCCCCAAAACAGGTGCGGCCAAAACCAACGGCAAACCCGTCGTGATCCAATGGGCCAGGGATTTTACACTCACCACCGCTTCAAGCGGTAGCGGGGCTGTGGCCAACAGGTCCAATGTGCCATCTTCGAAATCCAGTGCGAAAATTCGATCTAGGGAAAGAAGACAGGCCAATAATGCACCAACCCATAAAACCCCAGGCGCAATTTTTGACAAAAGCCCCATTTCTGGGCCAACGCCAAAGGGAACCAAAACCACAACAATCAGGAAAAACGCAAGGCTTAGGCCAAACCCGCCCCCTGCCCGCATTGCCAGACGCATATCCCGAAGCAAAAGCGCAATCATAAAAACGCCTCGTTTGGGTTGAATTGATCCGCTGCTGCGGCCTTAAACTGGGACAAATCCAGTGTATCTGCACGCTCACCCAGTCCCAAATCAATGTGGGTTGCAATCACCGCCAGGCCACCCCGATCCAAATGTCCTGCGATCATATCCCCAAATTGCGCAACCGCGACCGTATCCAGCGATACCGTGGGTTCATCCAACAACCAAATGGGGCGCCCCGTCACCATCAGACGTGCCAATCCCAACCGCCGTTTTTGCCCAGCCGATAACATGCCCCCAGGCCTATCAATCAGGTATTCCATGTCAAAGGCTGAGATGGCCAGATCAATTGAACGTGTACCAAAAACACTGGCCCAAAATTCCAAATTTTCGCGCACTGTTAGGGTTGATTTGATCCCGTCTAAATGGCCCGCATAAACGGCCGTATCCTCGGGTATGTCAACTTGGCCTTCATGCACAGGTTGCAATCCTGCGATTGTGCGCAACAGTGTGGTTTTGCCCAAACCATTTGGGCCGCGCAGGATCAGGGCCTGACCTGCGGATACCTCAAATCCAACGCCTGACAACAGATGGCGCGATGCACGTAGCACACTTAGATTTGAAACTGTTAATGTCATACCACTGGCTTACACCATGATGATGCATTGCAAAAGACGAATTTGATCACGCTTCAGTGACAGGCAGCAAGGCCACCGCGATGCGACGCCCCTCTGACAACAAAACGTTATAGGTGCGCGCGGCTGAGGGGCTATTCATTGCCTCAACACCCAGACCCGCTTTTTCAAGGATTGCGCGAAACTCAGCGGGGACATGCAGTGTGTCTTTGCCCGTTCCAATGAATAAAACATCCACCTGCCCCGCCAGCCCTAGCAGCGTTTCAGTATCAGTATATCCACCCCATTGGGCAACACCCGTTCCAGAACACAGCACTGCACCATGATGGACCTGACCGCCAACACGAAAAAACCCAGGTCCATAGCCATCAATGGGCAGCGCGTCGGTGTAATTAATCTCATTCAATCGCATTGGCTTTACACCTGTGGAACCTGTGTTCCGGCCTCATTGTTTGGTTTGCTCCAATCCCGTTTTACGCCCAGAGCCATTAGGATCGCAGAGGCAACAAAAATCGAACTGTAAGTGCCCACAATGACACCCCATGTCATTGCAAAGACAAAGCCACGGATCACATCACCGCCCAAAACCAATAGGGCAATCAACGCAATCAGCGTTGTAACCGAAGTCATCATTGTACGACTAAGCGTTTCATTGATGGACAGGTTTAATACATCCTGCAACGGTTTGGATTTATATTTGCGCAGGTTTTCACGCACACGGTCAAACACCACAACCGTATCGTTCAAAGAATAGCCAACAATTGTCAGCAGGGCTGCAATAATTGCCAAATCAAATTTAATTTGCAGCTGTGAAAAAATACCAATTGTTAGCAGCACATCGTGCACCAAGGCCAAGACCGCCCCCACCGCAAACTGCCATTCAAAGCGCAGCCAGATGTAAAACAACACGGCGGCAATCGCCAAAATCACCGCGATAATCGCCGTTTGGATCAATTCGCCTGACACCTTTGGCCCGACACTTTCTACCGATACAAACTTAATCGCAGGATCAACTGCAGACAGCACGGCAAAGGCATCTTTGGTCATTTGCGCGGTCACGGCCTCTTCCCCGTCTTGGGCCTGAATACGGATCATCGCAACGTATTGATCCGCGTCAAAGGTTGGGTCGAATACTTCGGAAATGGTGATGTCGCCCAATTCTAGGGGGGCCAATGCATCACGATACATGCCTACGTTAATTTCTGTTGTACTTTCGGTTCGGATGGTTGTTCCGCCGCGAAAATCGATGCCGAAATTCAATCCCTGCACCAGGAATGAAATAAACGCAATTACCATCAGTATGCCCGATAGACCCAGCCACATTTTTGAGCGGCTAAAGAAATCAAAATTCGTGACGGTCGGGACGAGTTTTAGACGCATCTTACACCTCAATTTTCTTTGGACGGGCGCGATCAAACCAGATCACCACCAGCAGGCGCGTTACAAAAATGGCCGTAAAGACCGAGGTGAGAATGCCCAGACCCAGCGTGATTGCAAACCCGCGCACAGGGCCAGAGCCCATGGCAAATAGGATCACCGCCGTGATAAAGGTGGTTACATTGGCATCTGTGATGGCTGAAATCGCCTTTTCATACCCCAGTTCAATAGAACGCGCGGGGCCCTTTCCTGCGCGAATTTCTTCGCGTATGCGTTCAAACACCAACACATTGGCGTCAACGGCCATACCGATTGTCAAAACGATTCCCGCGATCCCTGGCAATGTCAGGGTGGCTCCCACCAGCGATAGCAATCCGAAAATTAAACCAACATTGATGATCAGGGCGACATTGGCAAAGATGCCAAACAAGCCATAGGACAGCACCATAAAGACCAACACAGCGATCCCCGCAACGATACAGGCGATTTGCCCGGCCTTGATACTATCTGCGCCCAGCTCTGGGCCAATTGTGCGTTCCTCAAGGAATTCTAATCCGGCAGGCAACGCGCCTGCACGTAATAGCACGGCCAAATTTGTGCTTTCCTCAACACTAAAGCTGCCTGTGATGATGCCCGAACCACCCGGAATATGTGATTGAATCACAGGGGCGCTGATCACCTCACCATCCAACACGATGGCAAAGGGGCTACCGATGTTGTCGCGTGTGAAATCCCCAAAGGCGCGTGCACCAGTTGGGTTGAAACGGAAACTGACTGCCGGGCGATTATTCTGATCAAAGCTTGGCTGCGCATCCACCAACTCCTCGCCCGTGACAACAGGCGCAGAGACAAGCGTATAATAAACATTTTCATCATTTAAAGACGGCAGCACCTGATTTCCTGGTCCTGCTGGCGCATCAGGATTGTTACCACGCCCGACAACAGGTTGGAACGTCAACTGCGCTGTGGTTCCAATGATCTCTTTCAATTCGGCGGCAGAGCCTATGCCCGGCACTTGGATCAGGATACGATCGGCACCTTGCCGTTGGATGGTCGGTTCACGTGTGCCCACCTCATCAATACGGCGGCGTATGATTTCCAGCGCTTGACGCAATGTGCGCTCGGTCGTTGCGGCCTGTTCTGCAGCGCTGAGCGTGACGATGATTTCATCCCCCTCGGAGCGGACATCCAAATCATTGCTCATCGCGCCGCCCAAGGATGTCACAGGCTGCGACAGCCCCTGCACCAATTGCACTGCGCGATCCATTCCTTCGGGTTGTGAAATTTTGACCCGCAACTCATCCGGTGCGCCTTTTTGCAAACGAATTGTACCGACAATGGCGCGTTCTGGGCGCAACACGTCGCGCACATCGGGCCAAAGCGCAGTCATGCGCT
>CAXABH010000210.1:0-4160 GCA_963966925.1 uncultured Rhodobacterales bacterium | reverse complement strand
CCGGAGGTTCTGTAATGGCTGCAAAACTTCGTAAAGGTGATGAAGTCATCGTTTTGACTGGCAAGGACAAAGGCAAGAAGGGGACTATCTCTTCTGTTGATCCTAAGGCGAACAAAGCGGTTGTTGATGGTTTGAATATGGCAATCCGCCACACACGCCAGTCACAGACTTCACAAGGTGGTCGTTTGCCACAGGCGATGCCGATGGATCTGTCAAACTTGGCGCTTCTGGATGCGAACGGTAAAGCGACACGTGTCGGCTTTAAGGTTGAAGACGGCAAAAAAGTGCGCGTTGCAAAAACAACAGGAGACGTGATCGATGCTTGATAATGCAAACTACACTCCACGTCTTAAGCAAGCATACGCCGAAACAGTTCGTCCGGCGATGAAAGAAGAGTTTTCTTACAAAAACGATATGATGATCCCACGCTTGGACAAGATCGTTTTGAACATCGGTTGCGGTCGTGAAGCCGTGAAAGATAGTAAGAAAGCGAAATCAGCACAGGCGGATCTAACACAGATCGCAGGTCAGTTGGCCGTAATCACAAAAGCGAAGAAATCCATTGCGGGTTTCCGTGTTCGTGAAGACATGCCTTTGGGTGCTAAGGTTACTCTTCGGGGTGATCGCATGTACGACTTCTTAGATCGTTTGATCACGATTGCGATGCCACGTATCCGCGACTTCCGCGGTGTATCTGGAAAATCTTTTGACGGCCGCGGCAACTATGCCATGGGCATCAAAGAGCACATCGTTTTCCCAGAAATCGACTTCGATAAAATCGACGAGGCCTGGGGTCTAGATATCGTAATCGCCACAACCGCGAAAACCGACGCGGAAGCAAAAGCGCTGTTGAAGCTATTCAACATGCCTTTCAACAGCTGATCCGCGGGAAGGAATAAGACATGGCTAAAAAAGCAATGATCGAACGCGAAAAGAAGCGTGCACGTTTGGTGGCGAAATACGCCGCAAAGCGCGCTGAGCTTAAAGAGATCGCGAATGATGAGAGCCGTCCAGTGGAAGAGCGTTTTAAAGCGCGTCTACAACTGGCAAAATTGCCGCGCAATTCTGCGGCGAACCGTATGCACAACCGTTGTCAGCTGACAGGTCGTCCGCACGCTTACTACCGTAAGCTAAAGATTTCACGTATCGCATTGCGCGAACTTGGATCTGCGGGCCAGTTGCCTGGCGTTGTCAAGTCAAGCTGGTAAGGGAGAGAAGTTATGAACGATCCTATCGGCGATATGTTGACACGTATCCGCAACGCCCAAATGCGCGGCAAATCAACTGTTGCAACACCTGCATCAAAGTTGCGCGCATGGGTCTTGGATGTCCTTCAAGACGAAGGTTACATCCGCGGCTATGACAAGCAGACAGGTGGCAATGGTCACCCAGAAATCGTAATCAGCCTCAAGTACTTTGATGGTGAGCCTGTGATCCGCGAACTAAAGCGCGTGTCAAAGCCTGGCCGTCGCGTGTACCTAGGTGTGAAAGAAATTCCATCAGTCCGTCAGGGCTTGGGTGTTTCGATCGTATCTACACCAAAAGGCGTAATGTCGGATGCAAACGCTCGTGCCAACAATGTTGGCGGCGAAGTGCTTTGCACCGTATTCTAAGGAGGACTGGAGATGTCTCGTATTGGTAAAAAACCGGTCGAGCTGCCCTCAGGTGTTAGCGCATCTGTGTCCGGTCAGACCATCGAAATCAAAGGCCCAAAGGGAACGCGCAGTTTCACAGCGACTGACGATGTGACAATCACATTGGACGATAATGTTGTGACTGTAACACCTCGTGGTAAGTCCAAGCGCGCACGTCAACAGTGGGGCATGAGCCGCACAATGGTTGCAAACTGTGTTAAGGGCGTTACTGATGGCTTCAAAAAAGATCTTGAGATCAACGGTGTCGGTTATCGCGCACAGTTGCAGGGAAACGTTTTGAAGTTGAACTTGGGATTGTCGCATGACGTGAACTTTGAAATCCCCTCAGACGTGACTGTTCAGTCTCCTAAACAGACTGAGATCTCGGTTGAAGGTATTGATTCACAACGTGTTGGCCAAGTTGCGGCGAATATTCGCGAATGGCGTAAGCCTGAGCCATACAAAGGCAAAGGTATTATGTACAAAGGTGAATATATCTTCCGCAAAGAAGGCAAGAAGAAGTAAGGACGTAAAAGATGGCAAACAGCAAAAGACAACTGTTCTTGAAGCGTCGCTTGCGCGTTCGGAACAAACTCCGCAGTGTAAATGCAGGCCGTGTGCGCCTGTCTGTGCACCGCAGCAACAAAAACATCAGCGCTCAGTTGATCGACGATGTTCAAGGCGTAACATTGGCGTCAGCTTCCTCACTCGAGTCAAGCTTAGGCGTTGTTGGCAAGAACAACATCGAAGCATCAGCAAAGGTTGGAGCAGCACTTGCAGAACGCGCCAAAGCGGCGGGTGTCGATGAGTGTTATTTTGATCGTGGCGGTTTCCTCTTTCACGGTGGTGTAAAGGCTTTGGCCGATGCAGCACGTGAAGGCGGACTGAAGTTCTAAGGAGACGAAGTAATGGCTAGAGAACCAAATCAAAGAGGACGCCGTGATCGCGAAGAGGCGGCACCTGAGTTCGCCGATCGTCTCGTTGCGATCAACCGTGTTTCAAAAACCGTAAAAGGTGGTAAGCGTTTTGGCTTTGCTGCTTTGGTTGTTGTAGGTGACCAAAAAGGTCGCGTCGGTTTCGGTAAAGGTAAAGCGAAAGAAGTACCTGAAGCGATCCGTAAGGCAACTGAACAAGCAAAACGTCAAATGATCCGTGTGCCACTGCGTGAGGGCCGTACGCTGCACCACGATATCGAGGGCCGTCATGGCGCCGGTAAAGTTGTGATGCGGTCTGCGCCAACAGGTACTGGGATCATCGCAGGTGGCCCAATGCGTGCCGTTTTCGAAATGCTTGGTATCCAAGACGTTGTTGCGAAATCAATTGGGTCGCAAAACCCATACAACATGATCCGCGCAACTTTGGACGGTCTGCAAAAAGAAATGAGCCCGCGTATGGTTGCCCAACGCCGTGGTAAAAAGGTCGCTGACATCCTACGCAAGGACGAAGCGCCATCCGCAGCATCCGCAGCTGAACCTGCAGAAGCATAAGGAATACGCAAAATGGCTAAGACAATTGTTGTAAAACAGATCGGTTCACCCATTCGCCGTCCAGCGGTTCAGCGTCAAACGTTAGTTGGACTTGGGTTGAATAAAATGAACAAAACGCGCGAGTTGGAAGATACACCTTCGATTCGCGGGATGGTCGCAAAGATCCCACATTTGGTGGAAATCATTGAAGAACGCGACTAAGCTTCATCTACAATATCTTGTGTGAAAAGCGCCCCAATCGGGCGCTTTTTGCGTCTTAGTAATGAATACATGACATTCTCACGATTCGAATGGACTTTAAAAGATGCTCAAGTATAATTTTCTTATATTGAGACAATATTTTGTGAGTGGGTTATGGAATTTTTGTTAGCGGGCTTGGTTTCCGTCGCTGTGGCGTATTTTATTTTAAAAACCAAATCTTATCATTTGAAGTATACTGCTAAAGGTCATTCAAACGCGGCGCGTCAGTCGGCGCATCGCTCGCCGACGCCGCGTATTGGTGGAGTCGCGATTTTTTCTGGTTTCGCAGTGGGAACTATTATGTTGCCAGTGGAATCTGCGTCTTTTTCAATTCCTCTAATGCTGAGTTGTATAGCAGTTTTTGCGGGTGGGTTAGGTGAAGACATCGGTCGAAATGTGAGCCCGAAGGCTCGTCTCATTCTATCGTTTATCTCGGCGCTTTGCGCGATTGCAATTTTTCGTGCGTGGATTGGCCCTTTGGGCTCTCCATATTTAAATTGGATCACGTCAACGCTATTAGGTGCAACGCTGTTCACTGTTTTGATTTCCGGGGGGGTAGCGCACGCGACAAATCTAATAGATGGTCTGAACGGGCTTGCGATGGGTGTTTGTATGCTCATCGCTGGGGGCCTTGCGTATTTGGCGTATTCTGTTTCGGACGCAGTCATCTTGAATATTAGTTTGCTGTTAATGTGTTCTATTTTAGGGCTTTTTGTATTCAATTTTCCATTTGGTAAAATCTTTTTGGGGGATGCGGGTGCGTACACATTGGGACATGTTCTGATTTGGTTGTCCATCT
>CAXABH010000209.1:0-4169 GCA_963966925.1 uncultured Rhodobacterales bacterium | reverse complement strand
TGTCTGTTTAATAATGGACACCGCGAAAATGAATGAAAAACAGCGAAATCTATATGCACGATCCGAACACATCTGACTGGACAGAAGAGCTTGAACCCAAGCTGTCTGATATTTCGACCCTTGGCTGGTGCCTTGTTGTTGTGCGCGCCGCTTTAATGGTGACGATCATTTTGATCGGGATTGTGCTGTTGTTTATTGCGCGTGGATTGGAACGTCCATTTGTTGGGCCAAAACGTCCAGTCAGTGGTCAGGTGGTGAATTGGGTTTGTCGTATTGGCGCGCGTGCAATTGGGTTGCGCATGTCGGTGCGTGGGACACCTATGACACATCCTGGTGCAGTGGTCGCCAATCATTCGTCATGGCTGGATATTATCGTTTTAAACGCGGCAAAACGTGTTTTTTTCGTATCAAAGGCCGAAGTTTCAAGTTGGCCCGGTATTGGGTTTTTGGCCAATATCACAGGTACTGTGTTCATTCGACGCGAACGACGCGAGTCAAAGGTGCAAAAGGAACTGTTCCAAGCGCGGTTGGGTTTGGGACATAAATTATTGTTCTTTCCCGAAGGCACATCAACGGATAGTTTGCGGGTTCTGCCATTTAAATCGACATTGTTTGCGGCCTTTTTTGAACCCGAACTTCGGGACAAAATCCATGTTCAAGCTGTGACCGTGAATTATCATGCACCCAAAAATCAGGATAAACGGTTTTATGGCTGGTGGGGGGATATGGATTTTGGAACCCACATGATCCAATCCTTATCCGCACTCCCCCAAGGGCGTGTTGAGGTCGTGTTTCACGAACCACGTGCATTAAAAGAGTATGACAGCCGCAAAGTGTTAAGCGCAGATTTGGAACAGGATGTGCGCAGCGCACACGCCTTTGATGGAAAATACTAGGCGCGCGCTGCCAGTAATGAAGTCAGGGTATCGGTCGGTGATTGCGTTCCCCAAATTTCATCACCAAAGGCCAAGAAATCTGTGATTGGCGTAATTTGGCGAATGATTTCGGCACTTAAACCGCCTTCTGCAATTATGGGGACTTCGATCATTTGGCTCCACCAGTCGAACAACGCGTGTTCGGCAATGGTGCCATCGCCCAGGGTCGCGCCACTTAGTGGGCCAAAGCTGACATACTCTGCCCCTGCTTCAGCTGCGATCATCCCATCATGGCGCGATGCCCCACAATAGGCGCCAACAATCGCGTCATCGCCCAACTCTTTGCGCGCCTTGCGCAAATTGCGCGCACCATCAGGTAAATGCACACCGTCTAATCCCAAACGTTCAACCATCAAAACATGGCTGTCGATAACAATGGCCACGTCTCGTGCATGGCATACCTCGCGCAGGGCATCGCCCGACTTTAGGATGCGGGTTTCGTCGCGTGTCGCTAGTGCCATGCGCACACAGGCCACGGGATGGGTGTCCAAAACACGCGCTAGGTCATCGCAAAACACTGTGTGATCGAAATCGGCCGGGGTAATCAAATAGGTTTGTGGAAGCTCGTCTTGCGCCATCTTGGGATCCTTGGATATTTTAGCGCTCTTTTAGCGTGGAAAAACCTGCTTGACCATGGGCTTGGGTGAAATTGGGCTTTCTTCTTGGGGCGCCATGACTTAAATCACGCCCAAACACAGCGGAGGTTTCTATGCCATCTTCACATCCACAACCCAGTATCGTTTTGGTGCGCCCGCAGATGGGCGAAAATATCGGCGCGGCCGCACGGGGTATGTGGAATTTTGGATTAGACCGCATGCGGGTGGTTGCCCCCCGTGATGGATGGCCCAGTCAAAAGGCCGTCGCCATGGCCAGTGGGGCAGGGCGGCTGTTGGATGAGGCGGGACATTTTGATCGTGTCGAAGATGCGCTGAGCGATGCAAATTTTGTTTTGGCCACAACCGCGCGTCCGCGCGGATTAACCAAACCGGTCCTAAGCCCAGAAGAAGCCATGCGCCAAGCGGCAGAGCGTGTTCAGCGCGGTGAAAAAGTATCCATCATGTTTGGGCCTGAGCGTTCGGGCCTAGAAAACGAAGATATCGCACAGGCAAACGCCATTGTTAGCGTGCCTGTGAACCCAGATTTCCCATCCCTTAACCTTGCGCAATGTGTCCTTCTTTTGGGGTATGAATGGCGTCGTGCAACTGAAACGATTGCCGCTGAAACCATGGAAATGGCCAAAACAGACTGGGCTGAAACTGGGGATATCGAAAAGCTGTCAGAACATTTTGAAACGACGCTAGATCAAGCTGGCTTTTTCTTTCCAGAGGCGAAAGCAGAGGGGATGAAAACCAATCTGCGCAATCTGTGGTCGCGTATGCCACTGACGCGATCAGATGTTCAAATTTTCCACGGCATGATGCGTCAAATGGTGCGGTGGAAAAACCGTGATGGGGATTGAAAAAGCCCCCCCGAAACCCTAGCCTTAGGCAAACAATAAAGGGCATAATCAGATGAGCACGAAACGCACAATTTTTGAAGATGTCGGCGAAAAATCAACGGCTGCGCAGCCGCAGATCGGTTTGATTGATCAGGGCCAAAATACGGGCGCACGCGCGGCGATACGCGCCTGGATGATCCTATTGTTCTTGTTGGTTTGGGCCATGATTTTGGTGGGTGGTTTGACACGATTAACCGACAGCGGCCTGTCAATCACCGAATGGCGCCCACTGACGGGCGCGTTGCCGCCAATGTCCGATGCGGCGTGGCTGATAGAGTTTGAGAAATACAAAGAAATTCCTGAATACCAATTGCAAAACATGGGCATGTCGATGTCCGAGTTTAAATTTATTTATTGGTGGGAATGGGGGCACCGCCAGTTGGGCCGTTTTATAGGCTTGGTTTGGGCGCTTGGGTTTGTCGTTTTCTTTGTGACTAAAAAAATTCCAACAGGGTGGACGCCGAAATTACTATTGCTGGGGGCCTTGGGTGGTCTGCAAGGCGCCATAGGTTGGTGGATGGTCCACAGTGGTCTGGGCGGTGAAATGTTGGATGTTGCGTCCTATCGTTTGGCAACGCACCTTGGGTTGGCCTTTGTTATCCTTGGATTTATTACGTGGTTTGTTTTGCAAATTTCAAACAGTGACAAAGATTTGATGCAACGCCGTCGCGGCCGCGAGGCGAAATTGTTTTCAATGTCCACTGGCATGATGCATTTTGCGTTTTTACAAATACTAATTGGGGCTTTGGTTGCAGGAATTGACGCTGGGCGTAATTATGTGGATTGGCCGCTGATGGCGGGCGGATTTTTCCCACCCTTTATGTTTGAATTGGAACCCGTTTGGCGCAACTTCTTTGAAAATGATGGAACGGTTCAATTTATCCACCGTATCGTTGCCTATATTTTGTTTATATATGTGATCGTGGTGTGGCGCCGGTCTCGTCAGTCTGGAAATGACAAAGTACGCTTTGTTTTCAACGTGGTCGTGACTGCAACGTTATTCCAGGCAGTTTTGGGCATTGTCACGGTGATGTATTCATCCCCGTTGGAAATCGCAATTTTTCATCAGTTTGGTGCTATTGTGTTGTGGGTTTCGATCCTATGGGCCAAGTTCGTGTCAGGGTATCCGCCCGAACAATCAGTACGGAGTTAAATCATGACCACACCATTTGATGCATTGCTTACATATCAACGCCAAAGCGAGGCGTTGGGGCGTATTGCGCAACGTTTGGGATGGGATCACGAAACGGTCATGCCTGTTGCATCAGGGGATGACCGATCCGAGGAGATGGCCGCATTAGAGGGTGTGATGCATGCCCGCGGCAGTGGTGTTGAACTTGGGGATTTGTTGTCGGCTGTTGATCCTGATCAGTTGGGAGGGACTGAACGTCGTATGTTTGATTTGATCCAAACGGAGTTCAACCGCCGACAAAAGGTTCCCCAAGATTTGGCAGTTGCGCTAGCGCGGATTACATCGAAATCACACCGCGCCTGGACAGAGGCAAAAGCCGCTGATGATGTTTCAGTTTTTCTGCCAATGCTAAACGAAGTTGTGAACCTGGCCCGACAAAAGGCCGAAGCATTAGCGGCCATATGAAGGATGAGATACATTGGACCATCAACCGCGCGATGACCATCGGCGGTCCATGTTGGCACGTACCCATGTCACCTACATGCCACATGTCAAAGTTGATTGAAGCCTGACCACTTCTTCTTGACACTGTGAAAAGGTCCTG
>CAXABH010000208.1:0-4212 GCA_963966925.1 uncultured Rhodobacterales bacterium | reverse complement strand
TTGTTGTTGTTGCGGGGTTAGGGGCGCAAAGTTAAACCGGTCCAGCTCTCTCGCTGAGGCGGAATCGTTTTCATCATGAAATGATCTTAGGAACATGGGTGTTTCCCAATCGCTGATTACGGGCATGTGTTGGTCTAGTTTATGATGACCAAAATTCATTATCGTATTTTTGGCAGATGTTTTAAAAACGGCGGCCAATGCAGGGGTCCATAAATTGCGCACCAGCTCTTGGGCATGCACACCTTCTGCGGTGGGTCTAATCGCATATCCACGCGCATAATCCAGCGCAAAGCGTGGCTTGGCAGCGTATGCCGTGATGCCAGCGGCGGCATCGTTTTTTAACCTCTCTACAAACGTTCGATGCACAGCATCATCATCATCCAATCTAAACTGGATGGAATGCGAATGCGTCGCGTCCACATGATTTAGGATGACTTGCGCGGCAATCTGGCGATGTGTTTTGGGGGGATGTGACAGAATTTTGATATGATCCGCGGTCGCTGTCAGATCATGTAAACATTCACGCGCCCAAATGGGTAAATCATCGCCAATCAGGATCAGGAACTGAAAATCAGTGTCGGTCTGAGCAAGGATCGAGGGAAGGTTGAATGACTGAAATAATCGCAACCGATGTGTGAGCCGGGCAGTGTCATACAAAAACGCTTTACGCTGTTCTATGGTTTTGTGTTCGCGTTGAAAGCCGCCTAGGGCGGGGTATGAAAACCGACAAAGCCCAATCACCTGCATTTCATCATTTTCCCGCACAATGGTGTTGTAAACTTGGTAAACTATCTGTGCAAATGGGACATTGTTCAACCATATATGAACAGAATATGAAAGCTTTCTGCTCAGATGTTGACAATGGTGCCGACTCTGCCTATACGCCCCCTATCTCGGAGTGGGGGTCGCCCCATCGCCGAACTTCATAATTGAAGTGGTCAAGATCCAGGCCTTGCCTCGATCCTCTGAAAATCCGCCGCGTCGTTTCCGCGATTTGGAAACGCATGCGGTCTTTGTGTATTGCGGACGCGCGATATGCGACCTGAGCCGCACGGGTTAGCTCGTGCATGATATTTTAGTTTGAGCGAACGGGGAACTTACCGGAATGCCAACGATACAACAGCTGATCCGTAAGCCACGGCAGCCAAAAGTAAAACGGTCGAAGTCAATGCACCTAGAGCAGTGCCCACAAAAACGTGGCGTCTGTACTCGCGTTTACACGACTACTCCTAAGAAACCTAACTCGGCGATGCGTAAGGTGGCCAAAGTCCGCCTAACTAACGGCTTTGAGGTCATCAGCTATATTCCTGGTGAAAAGCACAACCTGCAAGAGCACTCTGTTGTTCTGATCCGCGGTGGTCGTGTGAAAGACCTTCCAGGTGTGCGTTACCACATCCTACGTGGTGTGCTTGATACACAAGGCGTTAAAGATCGTAAGCAACGCCGTTCGAAATACGGCGCTAAGCGTCCGAAGTAAGAGGAAATTTGAATGTCCCGTCGTCACGCTGCTGAGAAACGTGAAGTATTACCCGACGCCAAATTTGGCGATCGTGTTCTATCAAAATTCATGAACAACCTTATGATCGATGGTAAAAAATCCGTCGCTGAAAAGATTGTTTACAATGCTCTTGACCGTGTTGAGTCAAAAGTAAAGCGCGCACCTGTTGAGGTGTTCCACGAGGCGCTAGACAACATCAAGCCTTCTGTTGAGGTTCGTTCGCGTCGCGTTGGTGGTGCAACATACCAAGTTCCAGTCGAAGTTCGCCCAGAGCGCCGTGAAGCGCTTGCGATCCGTTGGTTGATTACTGCGTCCCGCTCACGCAATGAAAACACAATGGAAGAACGTCTAGCTGGAGAGCTACTTGATGCAGTGAACTCTCGTGGTGCGGCTGTTAAGAAGCGCGAAGATACACACAAAATGGCCGATGCGAACAAGGCATTCAGCCACTATCGCTGGTAATTCAGATAAGGCAGCTAAAAAATGGCACGCGAATATCCATTAGATCTATATCGTAACTTCGGTATTATGGCGCACATCGATGCAGGTAAAACAACCTGCTCTGAGCGTATCTTGTACTACACAGGTAAGTCACACAACATTGGTGAGGTGCACGACGGTGCGGCCACCATGGACTGGATGGAACAAGAGCAAGAGCGCGGTATTACGATTACGTCTGCGGCAACTACCACATTCTGGGAACGTACAGAAGACGGCGAAACCGCTGACACACCCAAGCACCGCTTGAACATCATCGACACGCCTGGTCACGTTGACTTCACAATCGAAGTTGAACGTTCATTGGCCGTTTTGGACGGCGCCGTGTGCGTACTTGATGCAAACGCTGGTGTTGAACCACAAACGGAAACAGTTTGGCGTCAGGCTGATCGCTACAAAGTTCCACGTATTGTGTTCGTGAATAAAATGGACAAAATCGGCGCGGACTTCTTTAACTGCGTGAACATGATCGAAGATCGTACAGGCGCACGTGCTGTTCCAGTCGGTATTCCAATCGGTGCTGAAACCGAGCTTGAAGGTTTGATCGATCTTGTCACAATGCAAGAATGGTTGTGGCAGGGCGAAGATCTTGGCGCGTCATGGATTAAAACTGACATTCGTGACAGCCTAAAAGATATGGCAGACGAATGGCGCGGTAAAATGATCGAAGCAGCCGTCGAAATGGACGACGATGCTATGATGATGTACCTAGAAGGTGAAGAGCCAGATGTCCCCACGCTGCGTAGCCTGCTACGTAAGGGTACATTGGAAATGGCGTTTGTTCCTGTTCTTGGTGGTTCTGCGTTTAAAAACAAAGGTGTTCAGCCGTTGTTGAATGCGGTTATCGACTTCCTTCCAAGTCCGTTGGACGTTGTTGATTACATGGGGTTTGCGCCCGGTGACGAAAACGAAGAACGTAACATTCCACGTCGCGCAGACGATGCAATGCCATTCTCTGGCCTAGCGTTCAAAATCATGAACGACCCATTCGTTGGTTCATTGACGTTCACACGTATCTATTCAGGTACCATGAACAAAGGTGACAACGTAATGAACTCTACCAAAGGTAAGCGCGAGCGTATCGGTCGTATGATGATGATGCACTCAAACAACCGCGAAGAGATCGAAGAGGCGTTTGCAGGCGACATTATCGCACTTGCTGGTTTGAAAGAGACCACAACAGGTGACACAATCTGCGACCTGAAAGAGCCAGTTGTTTTGGAAACAATGACGTTCCCCGATCCTGTGATCGAGATCGCCGTTGAACCAAAAACAAAAGGCGACCAAGAGAAAATGTCAGCTGGCCTTGCACGTCTAGCGGCAGAAGATCCATCCTTCCGTGTTGAAACAGATATTGAATCTGGTCAAACGATCATGAAGGGTATGGGCGAACTTCACCTAGATATCTTGGTTGATCGTCTAAAGCGTGAATTTAAGGTTGAAGCGAACATTGGTGCGCCACAGGTGGCATACCGTGAAACAATCTCTCACGAGGTTGAGCATTCTTACACGCACAAAAAGCAATCAGGTGGTTCTGGTCAGTTTGGTGAGGTCAAATTGATCATCACACCAACAGAAGCAGGCGAAGGCTATTCATTTGAATCACGTATCGTTGGTGGTTCGGTTCCAAAAGAATACATCCCTGGTGTTGAAAAAGGCATCCAGTCAGTTATGGATAGCGGCCCATTGGCAGGCTTCCCTGTGATCGACTTCAAAGTTGCCTTGATCGACGGTAAGTACCACGATGTTGACTCATCTGTTCTTGCTTTTGAAATCGCTGGACGTATGTGTATGCGTGAAGGCATGAAAAAAGCGGGTGCGAAACTTCTAGAGCCGATCATGAGCGTAGAAGTGATCACTCCAGAAGAGTACACTGGTAACATCATTGGTGATCTAACATCACGCCGTGGCCAAGTTCAGGGTCAAGAGCCTCGCGGTAACGCGATCGCAATTGACGCGATGGTCCCACTGGCGAACATGTTTGGCTACATCAACAACTTGCGTTCTATGTCATCAGGACGTGCGCAGTTTACGATGCAGTTCCACCACTACGACCCAGTTCCACAAAACATCTCAGACGAAATTCAGGCGAAATACGCCTAATTGGAAAACGATCAGCCCTTCGCATTGAGGGCTGATCCTAAATTAACAGGAGGCCATGATGGCAAAGGAAAAGTTTGATCGCAGTAAGCCGCATTGTAACATCGGCACGATTG
>CAXABH010000207.1:0-4240 GCA_963966925.1 uncultured Rhodobacterales bacterium | reverse complement strand
CAGATAATATGACAGCACCTGAACCAAAATTATTGATTCCAATCGTTTCTGAAAATGCACCCAAAGCCATCGTTATTGGGGCGGGATTGGGTGGATTGTCGGCGGCCATGCGATTGGGTGCCAAAGGATATCGTGTAACTATAATTGATCGCCTGGACAGATTGGGTGGGCGTGGGTCTTCAATTGCGAAAAACGGCTATCGTTTTGATTTGGGCCCAACGATTTTAACAGTTCCAGATGTTTTTAGACGTCTTTGGTCGGATTGTGGGCGTGATTTTGATGCGGATGTGAATCTGACGCCGGTTGATCCCTATTATGAAATTCGCTGGCAAGACGGTTCAAAATTTCAGATTCGGGATTCACAACAGGACATGGATGCAGAGGTTCGCCGCATTTTTCCCTCTGATTTTGTGGGTTATCAAAGATTCCTGAAAGACTGTGAAAAACGTTACACATTTGGCTTTGAAGGCTTGGGGCGTCGACCGCTAAATAAACTGTGGGATTTGATCAAAGAATTACCTGGCTTTGTCGCGTTGCGTGCTGATCAATCTGTTTACAAACACGCATCGAAACGCGTGAAGGATCCGCGCTTTCGTATGGCGCTCTCTTTTCACCCTTTATTCATTGGGGGTGATCCACGTCGTGTGACGTCGATGTATATTTTGGTTAGCCATTTGGAAAAGGAATTTGGCGTTCATTATGTCCAAGGTGGCGTACAAGAATTGGCGGATGCCATGGGGCGCGTCGTTATCGATCAGGGCGGGCAGATCATTCCAGAGACAACAGTTGATCAAATCCTGACCAAAGGTAAGCGTGTGACGGGAGTTCGTCTGGAAAACGGACGCGAGATCGCCGCGGACATTGTCGTTTCGAATGCGGATCCAGGGCATACCTATGATCAATTGCTGCGCCAACATGCTAAAAAACGATGGAATAAAAACCGCCTGCACAACTCAAAATGGTCAATGGGGCTGTTTGTTTGGTATTTTGGTACCAAAGGCACATCGGACAAATGGTCAGATGTTGGTCACCATACCATATTGAATGGACCGCGATATCGTGGGTTGTTGAAGGATATCTTCGATCGACGCTTTTTGGCGGATGATATGTCGATCTATTTGCATCGCCCATCAGTATCTGATCCTTCGGTGGCGCCAGCCGGGGATGATTGTTTTTATGCGCTTTCACCTGTTCCAAATTTGAAATCACAAAATGCGGTGGATTGGGAGCAAGAAACCGTGGCGTATAAAGAGAAAATGCGCAAGGTTCTTGAACAGGTTATGCCTGGATTTGACCAAGAGATTGCAGCCGAACATGTGCTTACTCCTGATGACTTTAAGTCGCGGTATTTAAGCCCCTATGGTGCAGGGTTTTCGTTAGAGCCTAGAATATTCCAATCAGCATGGTTTCGCCCCCATAACATTAGTGAAAATTTTGAAAATCTTTACTTGGTTGGGGCTGGAACGCATCCAGGTGCAGGTATCCCAAGTGTGGTGACATCGTCAGAGGTATTAAATCAACTTGTCCCCGATGCGGTCGAGAAAGTTCGGACATGAACGCAACATATGAAAGCGATATGAATTATTGCGAAGATGCAATTCGACATGGATCCCTGTCTTTTCATGCAGCTTCGTTATTATTGCCGAAAGCCGTGCGTAATCCGTGTCTCGCGCTTTATGCATTTTGTCGTCTTGCGGATGATGAAGTAGACTTAAAAACAGATAAATCTGCATCCGTCAAAGATCTGGTGCATCGTTTGGACCAGGTTTATTCAGGAACACCGCGTAATCGCCCAATGGATCGTGCATTTGCCCGCATGGTTGAAGAATTTGAAATGCCCCGAGCACTGCCAGAGGCACTGATCGAGGGGTTGGTATGGGACGCGATGGGCAAAAAATACGATACATTCGATGATCTTGTTTCATACTCGGCGCGGGTTGCGTCGGCCGTGGGTGTTATGATGTGCGTAATTATGCGCGCCCGTGATCCAAGTGTTTTGGCCCGTGCCTGTGATTTGGGTGTTGCCATGCAGCTTACGAACATCTCACGCGATGTGGGCGAAGACGCGCGAGAGGGGCGTTTGTATCTTCCTCTGGAATGGTTTGACTCTGCTGGGGTCTCACCAGATGAATTTCTGTCGGATCCAACGTTCAGGCCTGAAATTGCGCGCATGACTCGTCAACTTTTGGCGCGTGCTGATGAACTGTATCATCGCTCAGAAGCGGGGATCGCATGTTTGCCGCCCACGGTGCGGCCAGCGATGTTTGCGGCGCGCCATATATATGCGGCGATCGGCAATAGCGTGCGTGCAAATCGGTTTGACAATATTGCGATCCGCGCACGAACCACAAAATCCACGAAGCTGCGTTTATTGGGGCTGTCTGCCACGCATTCTATGGTAAGTATGTTTATGCCAACTCCTGCAACTGTTTATGCGGCACCTTTACCACAGACTGAATTTTTGGTACGTGCTGCAGGAATAGAAAAGCGCACAAAATTGGGGTGGAGTGCGCGTTTTGTTTCAGTGATGGAGCAATTGCATGAACACGATAAATCAAATATCGGCGCGTAACTTCGATTAGGGTGCAAGGAACTCTGAGATGTGGATTGATTTCGTAATATATCTATCGGCATGCTTTGTGGCGGGTTCTACGGGTGGTTTATTTCCACCTGGTGACTGGTATGCGAATTTAAGCAAGCCCAGTTGGACCCCACCAAACTGGTTATTTCCTGTCGCATGGATGACGCTATATGTATTAATGGCATATGCGGGTGCTCGGTTGTCACAGATTGACGGAGCCGGGACAGCATTGGCGTTGTGGTCACTGCAAATCGCTTTAAACGCACTTTGGACGCCCGTATTTTTTGGTTTGAGAAAAATTAAGTTGGCACTTTACTGCATTTTTGCGCTTTGGCTCGCGGTCGCAGTATGCGTCATCGTTTTCTGGCAGTATTCGTGGATCGCAGGTACTGCATTCGTGCCCTACTTGGTATGGGTAAGTGTTGCAGCACTGCTTAACCGCGCTGTATGTCGTTTGAATCCTGATCTACATTAATCTTTGAATGACCAACCCGGCCGACGTGGTACGCGTACAGCAAGCATCATGGTAATTATTTGATTGCGGAACCGGTGTAGGTCCAGTGCCTCAAAAACGCCGGCACTTTTTTCCCC
Organism: uncultured Rhodobacterales bacterium; assembly: GCA_963966925.1. Lineage (GTDB taxonomy): Bacteria > Pseudomonadota > Alphaproteobacteria > Rhodobacterales > Rhodobacteraceae > HIMB11. The sequence goes on along the minus strand of CAXABH010000207.1, from coordinate 1,068 downwards.
GTTTAGATGCGTTTCAACCACTGATCGGTTGTAAAATGGTGCATCCAACAGGTTTTGAACCTGTTTTGGGTTGGCGTTTTCGTCACATCTGGTTTCACGGCGTACAGCCCACAGGCTATTGCGAAACCTTTTTACAGGTGGTGCGGTTGGAATTTCGCTCGCATCTCCAAGTAGGTTGAAATCAATTGCATGCATGGCTGTTTCGCCATTGCGAAGTTCTAGGTCATAAAAACATTGCGTACCTGTGGATACCGGATAGCGGCCCCATGTCCAATAATTGAAATCCTGTTCAAGTTCGCGCGTTCCGAAATTAGCATCGAAATACCCATGACCGCTCCATTGCCACCCGTTTGCTTCTAGGTCCACATCAATGTCGGCTGTTGGGGCAAAGGGACGCCAAATATGTGTTCCTGCTGGGGTAAGTGGCAATTCGACATTTGTTATCGATTTTGGGCGCAATGTTATTGTCCCGCGTACGCGCGAAATGATTGGTGGGCTGCTGATTTCATTTACGTTGATCGTCAGGGTTTCTTTAATTGGATCCCAAACAAGGGAAGAAGGTCCAACGGTAAACGAATGTTCTGTCTGGCGTAGGGCGCTGCGCCCGCGATCTGTCATCGTAAAGCGTCCGCCTGGTCCATAGGTTGCCACGTTAATGCATACATTGTTTTGTGGTTCACGACGCCCTGACCATTTATACCAAGGCGAAAAAACAGATCCGATAAATGCGATGATAGAAATTGCGCGACCTGATGTTGGATCTACACCATCAACGTACCACCATGCGTATCCATTGGGTGGAACATCTATGTTAAAATTTGGCGCTTTGTCATCTCCGCGACCGCGAGCTCGGCGCAGAGAGTCGCCATCGGAATGCCCGCCCCCGGATGCACGCCCCCCCCGACCCGAAGAAGGGTGGTCAGCTTGGTTGTGCATTTCGGACGTTTCAGGGTTGCCATCGTTCCCTTTGGGTTCTGTTCTCGGGCTCGAGGTCGCTCAAGCTGCCGTGCGCCCCCGCGCCGTGTTCGACGCTGCTGGGCGCGGGCGGCGCGGCGGGCGCGGGCCCGC
>CAXABH010000206.1:0-4249 GCA_963966925.1 uncultured Rhodobacterales bacterium | reverse complement strand
ATTGTCGCCCTAACTTCCTATGCCTATGCTGATCGCTCTTTGGACTCTATTTCTGGTTTAATGGCGCTTGATAAAGAAAAATTTGCAAGCCTTTCGCATCGTCAAATTGGCCCAGTGAATGCCCCCAAAGTTGGGGCTGGTGTGTATTCAAAGGCGTACCTTCGTTCTTTGCCTGTGGTGAAAGGCGGCAAACAATGGGAGTGTTTGACCGAAGCCTTATATTTCGAAGCGCGTGGTGAAACCGTAAAAGGTCAGTTTGCGGTGGCTGAAGTCATCCTAAACCGTGTTGCCAGTCCATCATTTCCTGACTCAATCTGTCGCGTTGTTAATCAGGGAACGGGCCGCAAATTCGCTTGCCAATTCACATATACGTGTGATGGCCGCGCCGAAATAATTCACGAACCAAAAGCATACGACATGGTGGGTAAGGTTGCGAAAATGATGATTGATGGCATGCCGCGCAAACTGACCGAAGGTGCCACCTTTTATCACACCAAGGCGGTGCGGCCGCGTTGGTCACGTGTCTTTCAACGCACTGCGACCATCGGGTTTCATCATTTCTATAAGAAACCTTTACGTGTATCCCAAAACTAATTCACACTAGACGCGGCTGTAAAAAACTGCAAAACCTGTGCGAAGATTTGGCACAGGAGCCAACCTATGAATGATGAAACCAGATTGGCATTTGCTCATCCTATTGAACGCGCGAAAGCCAGTTCAATTTCAACACAGTACGACCGTATTTCACTGCGGGATCATATTGTCGACGTTGAAATTGGCGCCTTTCAATTAGAACGGGGTGTCACCCAGCGGGTTAGCTTTAATATCGTGGTTGAAGTGCAGCCATTCGACCAACCCATCTTGGATGACGTGGACCGCATTTTATCCTATGATCGTCTGACCGAGGCGATAGCGATTGAACTGGGTGCCGAACGGTTGAATTTGTTAGAAACCTTGGCGCAGCGCATCGCAGATCGCATTTTGTTGGAACCTCAAGCCATTCGTGTTTTCGTTCGTATTGAAAAACTGGATCGCGGACCGGGTGCATTGGGTGTTGAAATTGTGCGTGGTGGACGTGGGTACGCACCGGTCGCCGAACCAGAAGCGGCACATCCCAACATCGTATTTGTGTCCAATTCGGCGTTAGAGGGTCAAAATATTGCGGATCTGGTATCCCGACTACATGCGCAAAACGCAGCCGTCGTTTTGTGTGTCGAGGCCGTCGAAGGACCGCGTGCCCAAACCGATGACCCCATCGCGCAGGCGCACGTTGATTTGTTGTCAGTGGAACAGAACGCATGGATGATTGCGGCGCATTCAGAACAATGTGATGTGGTGGCCACACGCACCGAACTCGACTGGGCCATAAAAAACAATCGTTTGGCAATTTGGGCACCTACAAAAATGGTAATGGATGCGACAGATCCATTTGATACCTATGCACCTGCGGCGCTGGCGATTTGGTTGGGGCGCGAATTGGATGCTAAATCCTGTTCTTTGATCGGCTGTGATCACGTGGATGGGGCCGAATGCGTATCTTCGATCAATGAGTTTGAAATATCGGCGCTTAGTCTGTAGGAATATTTGATAAATGCGATATCTGCGCCCTTTGTTGCAACGTGGCTATGATCGACCTGATGACGCCGTTCATTTCAGTGACCGCAATTTTTGGTTTACACACTGTAATGTGTATGCGCGTGACAGGGGTGTGCACCGGATTCCAGTCCAAGATTTAAACCGTGATGAATTGATGCGTCTGACACAGCCTCGTGGGGATATCCAAGGGTTGGTGTTTAATAAACCAATTATAATGGGAATATTAAATGCAACCCCTGATAGCTTCTCGGATGGTGGTCAATTCGATGCACTAGAGGCTGCAGAACGCCATGGCGAAGTCATGCAAAATAGCGGTGCGGATTTGATTGATATTGGCGGTGAATCAACACGCCCTGGTGCAGACTATGTCGACGTCGCTGATGAAATCGCACGCACCGCGCCTAAGATTGAAAAGCTTGCCTCGGTTCTAACTGTGCCCATGTCCATTGATACCCGCAAAGCAGCGGTGGCGCGCGCGGCAATTGATGCGGGCGCACATATCGTGAATGACGTGTCAGGGTTCATGTTTGATCCCGAATTGGCACCCTATTGTGCGTCACATAATGTGCCCGTATGCATCATGCATGCGCAGGGTGATCCAAAAACCATGCAGGATAATCCAACATATGAAAATGTTGTATTAGACGTGTACGATTTTTTGGAACGTCAAATACAGCTTTTGGAAAATCTAGGCTTGCACCGCCGGCAGATTATTGCGGACCCTGGGATTGGGTTTGGCAAAACACTGTCACACAATTTAGAATTGTTAAAACACATCGGTGTGTTTCACAGTTTAGGGGTTCCAATTTTGTTGGGTGTATCGCGCAAGGGTATGATTAAAACCATTTCAGGGGCAGATCAGGCCGCGGATCGCGCGCCGGGTTCTATCGCGGTTGCATTATCCGCACGCGCCCAAGGTGTGCAAATTTTCCGTGTACATGACGTGGCTGAGACGAAACAAGCATTTGATTTATTTGAAGCAGTAGAGCAGGGACATTTTGATGGGGCGTAAATATTTTGGAACCGACGGTGTAAGAGGACGCGCCAATCAACATCCAATGACGGCTGAGATGGCGTTGAAAATTGGGGCCGCAGCGGGGCATTATTTTCGACGTTTTTCGGATCGTACGCACCGCGTCGTTATCGGCAAAGACACCCGCCGCTCTGGATATATGTTTGAAAATGCTTTGACGGCCGGTTTGACGTCTACGGGAATGGAAGTGCTCTTACTGGGGCCGGTCCCGACGCCGGCAGTTGGTCTGCTAACCCCTTCAATGCGTGCGGATTTCGGAATAATGATTTCGGCCAGCCACAATGCCTATCATGACAATGGGATTAAATTCTTTGGCCCGGATGGATTCAAATTATCTGATACCGCAGAAGAAGAAATCGAACGTCTAATCGATGCAGGTGTCGCACTGAATGATGCGGACAGTATTGGGCGCGCGCAACGTATTGATGACGGCCTTTATCGCTATGTTGAACGGGCAAAATCTTCGTTCCCGTCTGGAATGCGTTTGGACGGAATGAAGGTCGTTGTGGATTGTGCCAATGGCGCCGCCTATCGTGCAGCGCCAGAGGTCTTGTGGGAGTTGGGAGCAGATGTAATCCCCGTTGGCGTTTCCCCAAATGGACACAACATCAACGATAATTGTGGATCAACGCATCCCCAAACTGCCGCTGAAACGGTTGTTGCGCATGGGGCGGATCTGGCGATTTGTTTGGATGGCGATGCGGATCGGATCATTTTGGTTGATGAAAAAGGTCAGGTTGCCGATGGTGATCAATTGATGGGATTAATGGCCGCGGGTTGGGCATCTGAGGGACGTTTGGCAGGAAACGCACTGGTGTCCACGGTGATGTCAAACCTGGGGCTAGAGCGGTTCTTAAATGGCCTTGGTGTCACACTGGAACGCACGGCTGTTGGCGATCGCTATGTGGTTGAACGAATGCGTCAAGGCGGATTTAACTTGGGTGGAGAGCAATCAGGCCATATTGTAATGACGGATTATTCGACAACGGGTGATGGCCTGATGGCGGGACTTCAATTTTTGGCGGAAATGGTGCGTTCGGGGAAAAAAGCGAGTGAACTGGCAAACACTTTTACCCCTGTACCTCAGTTATTAAAAAACGTGCGCTATCAGACAGGTCAGGCCCCATTAGAGATAGCCGCAGTGCAGTCCACAATCGCACAGGCTGAAGCAAAGCTGGACGGAAAAGGCCGCCTATTGATCCGTAAATCAGGCACCGAACCCCTTATCCGGGTCATGGCAGAGTGCGAAGATGCGCAGTTGTTGGAAGCAACAGTGGACATGGTGGTTGCATCAGTTGAAGCCGCGACCAGCTAAAGGGGCATTATTCACCAGTTTAATTGTCTGTGACCAGATCATGCGCGGTTGATGTCAACACGACGCCAATTGTAAAAAATTCTGTGCATGAGTATTGTTTGAAAAATAGGGATGTCTCGTCAAAACAGACCATTCCAATTTCATGCTGTGCAAAATGCGTTTATCTACCTTGGACAGCGTCGTCCATTTATCGCCAGAACCAATGTTGAAATGCACCTTGTCGCCTGACGCAGTCAATGTATCGGGGCGATAAGTAATGCAGTCAAGGAACGTTGGGTTAAATATACACTTAAAAAAATCGAGGG
>CAXABH010000205.1:0-4286 GCA_963966925.1 uncultured Rhodobacterales bacterium | reverse complement strand
GCTCTTCCGATCTGCGATAATTTCAAAAACTCGCTCGATATCTCGGCATATTCCTTTATCGAGGTGGCGCGCCGCGCACATCCCATGATGGAAGAAAATGGGGGCACTTTGATCACCCTGACGTATCAAGGATCAAACAAAGTGACACCATTTTATAACGTGATGGGTGTGGCCAAAGCCGCACTTGAGGCCACGACACGTTATTTGGCAAATGACTTGGGTCCTGATGGGATCCGCGTAAATGCCATTTCACCTGGTCCGATGAAAACACTTGCGGGTGCAGCCATTGGTGGTGCACGCAAAACCTATAAACACACAGATCAAAACGCGCCGTTACGTTCCAATGCGACACTAGAGGCCGTTGGCGGAACCGCAGTTTATTTGGTGTCAGATGCGGGGGCCTGTACAACGGGTGAAATCATCCGTGTTGATGGCGGATATCACGTGTTGGGCATGCCGCAACCAGAAAACTTATAGGTAGAGAATGTATCGGGGACCCTCAATTTGGGAAGGCCCCCGAGATAGATCACAATTTAAATTGGATCACCAAGCAGGCTTGTGCCGCCTGACTTAAACGTACCATCCACAGAGTTGCGTGCCGCAGAAGAATCACAAACAGGTCGTCCATCTGGATAACGACGCGCATCCATGTACCCTTCGACACCGTCATCGATGATCCAATGGTGACACCCATTGGGATCAATCCAAATGCCAGCCTTAAGTTCGGTCAGTGGTTTTGCATCAAATCCTCGGTCGATGGCCTTGTTGTCATTGGCTTGTCCCATGAACATTGCCTCTGACACCAATTCCATGCCCCCGCCACAGGCACTTAGCCCTAAGGGGAGCAAGACCAACATGGCCCGCTTAACAAATATACTCATAATGTGCTCCTAACTAACGTACGCAGATAATTTCGACACGTCGGTTTTGTGACATGCCTTCTGCTGTGTTGTTCGTTGCGCGGGGTTTGCGTTCGCCATAACCAACAGATTGGCTGACTTGCTTACCCGCCTCGCGTGCGATTGCCGCAACGGCATTAGCCCGTCGTTGCGATAGTCGCAAATTATAGGCATCAGATGCACGTGCATCCGTATGCCCCGCGATTGAAAACACCGTGGCTTCTGAATCTCGGAAGAAATTCAACAAGCGCGCACGTCCACGAGCATCAATGCGATATTTATCAGTTGCAAAGAACTGATCAGAATTTAAGGTACCGCATGTGGGACCTTGACGACACACCGGTAATCCCTCCGATGTAAGATGAGGGCTCATATATCCCTCAGCGCCGTCATCCATGACCCAGTGTTCACATCCATCTGGGTCAACCCAGATGGTTGGTACATAGCGTTCCGACTGCGCTGCAGCCGAAGTCCCCAATACGCTAAATGCACCCAGCACCAAAAATAACAATCCGCCCCCCAAGCGTCTAATCATACTCAAAACAATCTTCATACATAATCAGATAGGTGGATACCCTATACAAAAGTATCAACTGACATATCTTAACGTCAGTGGCACGGTTTTTTTTAACCAATGTGCCTCAAATTCATCGAAAATATGGCGAGAATGTGACTCATTCCTCAAAACTGTTTTGCACACGGAAACAGTACCCTACGGAGTGGATATTGTTGTTTTTTGGCAAACAGTGAATTGTGGCAGGAATCACAAAATGGCCCTAATTGAGCGCTTGGCCGTCCAAAGAGTTGGGATTGCTTTGGGTGATTCGTACACGACGAATGTCCCCGATTTTAATGGATGGGTCGCTGACATGCACCGCGTGCAGGTATTCAGATTTTCCAACCATCTGGCCATCAAACCGTCCTGCGCGTTCAAATAGAACGGACACTTCGCGTCCTACCATTGAATCCTGAATGGTGCGTTGTTGTTGCGAAATCAGCGCCTGCAAACGATGCAAACGTTCGGTTTTCACATCCTCAGGCAATTGATCACGCTCTGCTGCGGGTGTGCCTGGACGGGTTGAGTATTTGAATGAAAACGCCTGACCGTACTGCACGTCTCGGATCAGGTTCATGGTATCTTCGAAATCCTGATCGGTTTCTTCGGGAAAGCCGACTATGAAATCCCCTGAAATAAGAATGTCAGGACGTGCGGCGCGGATACGTTCGATTAATTTCAGATAGCTTTGTGCATCATGACTGCGGTTCATGCGTTTTAGAATTTTGTCAGATCCAGATTGCACAGGCAGGTGAAGGTAGGGCATCAGCTTTTTGCAGGTGCCATGTGCCTCGATCAAATCATCCTGCATGTCATTGGGGTGCGATGTGGTGAAACGGATGCGTTCCAAACCATCAATTGCGTCCAATTCCCAGATTAATCGTGCCAAGGTCCATTCAGACCCATCAGGTCCTGCACCGTGATAGGCATTTACGTTTTGACCCAGTAGCGTGATTTCACGCACACCGCGATCTACCAAATCACGCGCTTCTTGCACCACGCGCTCTGCAGGGCGTGAAACTTCGGCGCCTCGGGTGTAGGGCACAACGCAAAAAGCGCAGAATTTGTCACAGCCTTCTTGCACAGTCAGAAAGGCGGCAGGGGCACGTTTTGCCTTGGGCCGCTGTTTCAGGTGTTCAAATTTGTCTTCTTCTGGGAAATCCGTATCAATTGCGCGACTTCCCGTTCCCGCCTTGGCTTCAAGTTCGGGTAGCCGATGATAGCTTTGTGGGCCAACAACCAAATCAACCAACGGTTGGCGGCGCATGATTTCTTTGCCTTCTGCTTGCGCAACACATCCAGCGACACCAATTTTCAAATCAGGCTTTTCTGACTTTAGCGTTTTATAGCGGCCCAACTCAGAATAGACCTTTTCAGCCGCCTTTTCACGGATGTGGCAAGTATTCAGTAGGATCATGTCTGCATCATCGGGGGTTTGCGTTTCTACGTACCCCGATCCGCCCAGTGCTTCGACCATGCGTTCACTGTCATATACGTTCATCTGGCAGCCGTATGTTTTGATGTATAGCTTTTTTGGCTCTGACATGTCGCGATCCTTAGGGCAAATTTGCTGCGCGTGTGCTACACAAAACTTGTGTGACTTGCAATGCATGCTGAATTCATCATAACTGAAGTAGTCGAATGGGAATGCAAGGCGCGATGGATTATCCAAATTTAACATCGTTTATCAAAAGCGAAGGCCAAAGCTTGGCCAAAGGGCCGATTGCGCTTTTATTTATTGAGGATGATGTCGAAGTTGAAACAACCTTGGATCATCACATAAAACTTGGGTTTAAACACGTCATTGTGTTTGCCAAATCATTACCCGAGGTTGATGAAGACACCCTAACACATGTCACTTCGGTATATGTTGACACCTTTGTTGATGACTGTGTTGAGCAGACTGTTAACACCCTTATGCCGCATATGGCGGGATCTTGGGTATATGTTGGGTTTAATGCAGAGTATTTGTTTTTTCCGTTTTCCAGTTCGCGTTCGATTGCAGAATTGTTGCAATTCCATACCGAAGAACGCCGTGGATCCATATTGGCCTACGTCGTTGACTTGTACGCGGGCGATTTGAACGCATGTCCCACAGGTGTGAATTTGGATGACGCCTATTTGGATCGTGCGGGTTATTATGCATTGGCGCGTTTGGATAAACGCACCCACCAACCGCTGGAACGGCAACTGAATTTTTATGGCGGGTTAAAGTGGCGATATGAGGAATTTGTGCCGTATGAACGTCGCCGCATTGATCGCATGGCGTTGTTTCAGGCGAAAAAAGATTTGGTCATGCAAGAGCAGTTTTTGTTTTCGGATCCTGAATATAACACCTATTCGTGTCCATGGCATAACAATATCACCGCCGCCGTTGCGTCATTTCGCACAGCCAAGGCATTGAAACGCAATCCAACATCCTAGAAACAAATTGATGATTTTCGTTGGTTTAATTCGGTGCGCTTTGCCTGGACGGATCAACAATTTTTGGATTTGGGTCTGATCGAACCGGGGCAGTGGTTTTTAGTGCAATTTATAAAAAAGAGACAAACTAGAATCTATCCCTTGCGTTTTCTAGATTCGCTTGGCACCATATCTATGAGCAGACATGGAGTAATGAGTGGCGCAAGGTACGCTATCTGAACCGCAAGAACCCACAAGCGCAGGTCAAACTGCCCTGGAATTCCCTGATAACCGATTGATGATTGAACTCTGTGGTGAGTTTGACAAAAATCTTGCAAAAATTGAACAGCAGTTGGATGTGCAAATCATTCGACGTGGCAATCAATTGGATATTTTTGGACCAAACACGGCCGCAGGCGATGCATTGG
>CAXABH010000204.1:0-4303 GCA_963966925.1 uncultured Rhodobacterales bacterium | reverse complement strand
AATTGTTGCAGAAGATGTGCCAATCGTCGTAGCCGCAGCCAAGATAATCTTTTTCATAGTTCACTCCCTATCAGATTATGATTTTCGCCAGAATAGCGTAACTATAAAGTGCGCAGATGATCAATCTAATTCGCCGCAAATTTAACTGTTTTTAACGAAAACAGATTAAACAGTATATCTAACAGCTGAATCACCACAGTTATCGCGCATAGACCCAATTATTTTTAATCCAGTCGCAACCGTTGAAACCGACCATGCACAACCCGACCAGATATTTTTTTGATAATACCGTGTATTACCGGTTTAAGAACACAACACTAAAATAATTCTGTGATCAAAAAAGTTGTTTGATGCATTAATACAACTTTAAATAGTAATCATATTTACTGAGTTTGGAGTGCAGAGCATATGACGCAAAGCACCTAAATCTTCAATCCCACCATGGCTACGTTTGCGCAACCAATCACACACCAAACACCCATCAAGCGGCCGCAAGCTACTGCTGAAAATTATCTATAGATTTGTTGGAATTAGTGGTGCGGGTGGAGGGACTTGAACCCCCACGCCTCGCGGCGCCAGAACCTAAATCTGGTGCGTCTACCAATTTCGCCACACCCGCACTGTCACGATCAAATCGTGTGAGCGCTGATTAACAAGAATTGTTTTACAATGTCGAGAGCAAAAACGCACGAAAGTGATTTTTTTTTGATCGCCTAAATCAGCATACAGAGACGGGACCTGTTTTGGATTAGTTCAGGCCTCGTTAAAGACGGCTCTGATGCAAGCGCGAACGAGGCTATTAAAACCGTCACAACAAAGTGAATTACAAAAACACAGCCCAAGGACGGACAAAACACTCTACTCATTACTTTGAAAAACATATCAACACATCACACCGATTCTTCACACACGTTAACGTTTCGTTCAGAAACCAATCAATTTTAAGGCTAGATTGCGTCGTGAGTTCTGCGATTTTTAGGCAGATTATATCCACCCCGTTTTATTTGTGCACAAAAATTAATCACAGCGCCTCATTTTTAGCATCCTGCTGCAAAATACGGCTGCATTTTGTGCGCAACGGTGCCAAATGCTAGGCGCGACAAATGCCATATGGTTTACCACATCCAGAAATTGATGAGGAGACCAACAATGAAAAAGATAGAGGCCATAATCAAGCCGTTTAAGCTGGATGAAGTTAAAGAAGCCCTTCAAGACGTTGGTGTTCAAGGTTTATCTGTGATCGAGGTCAAAGGCTTTGGTCGCCAAAAGGGCCACACAGAATTGTACCGTGGCGCGGAATATGTGGTCGATTTTCTGCCGAAAGTGAAAATCGAAGTTGTTTTGGATGATGATCAAGTTGACGCAGCTATTGAGGCCATCGTAGATGCAGCCAAGACAGAAAAAATTGGGGACGGCAAGATTTTTGTCAGCCCCGTTGAACAAGCCATTCGCATTCGGACCGGTGAAAGCGGTTCGGACGCTCTTTAATTTAACAGGTTCACGATAGAGAGGAACAAAACCATGAGCGCAAAAGACTTGCTCGCAATGATCGCTGACGAAGGCGCGGAATATGTCGATATCCGCTTTACCGACCCTCGTGGCAAACTTCAGCACGTAACAGTGATGTCAGATCAAGTTGATGAAGACTTCATCGAAGAAGGCTTTATGTTCGACGGATCATCAATCGCTGGTTGGAAATCAATCGAAGCGTCAGACATGAAACTGATCATCGACACAGCAAGCGCCTATGTCGATCCCTTCTATGCAGAAAAAACAATCTGCGTACACTGCTCTGTCGTAGAACCAGACACAGGTGAAGCATACGAACGTGACCCACGCGGCACAGCTCAAAAAGCAGAAGCATACCTAAAATCATCAGGTATCGGCGATACAGCATTCATGGGCCCAGAAGCAGAATTTTTCCTATTCGACGACGTTCGTTTCCAAAACTCAATGAACAAAGTTTCATTCGAAGTTGACGCGATGGATGCATCTTGGAACTCTGATACAGAATATGAAATGGGTAACACAGGTCACCGTCCTGGAATTAAAGGCGGCTATTTCCCTGTAAACCCAATTGACGATGGTCAGGACATTCGTTCAGAAATGCTGTCAACAATGAAGCGTTTGGGCATGAAGGTTGATAAGCACCACCACGAAGTGGCGTCTTGCCAGCACGAATTGGGCCTTATCTTTGACAGCCTAACAAAACAAGCGGACGAGCTGCAGAAATACAAATACGTGATCCACAACGTTGCACAGGCCTACGGCAAATCCGCAACATTTATGCCAAAGCCAATCGCAGGCGACAACGGCACAGGGATGCACGTGAACATGTCAATCTGGAAAGATGGTAAACCATTGTTTGCAGGCGACAAATACGCAGACCTATCTGATGAAGCGCTCTATTTCATCGGTGGTATCTTGAAGCACGCGAAATCACTAAATGCCTTCACAAACCCATCAACAAACTCTTACAAGCGTTTGATCCCAGGGTTCGAAGCACCCGTGATGTGTGCCTATTCTGCACGTAACCGCTCAGGCTGTGTTCGTATCCCATGGACAGAGTCACCAAAAGCGAAACGCGTAGAAGCACGCTTCCCAGATCCATCTGCAAACGCGTACCTATGCTTTGCTGCACTTTTGATGGCTGGCCTAGACGGCATCAAAAACAAAATCCATCCTGGTGAAGCAATGGACAAAAACCTATATGACCTTCCTGCGGAAGAGTTGGCAGAAATCCCAACAGTCTGTGGTTCATTGCGCGAAGCGATGGAGGCCCTTGAGGCGGATCATGATTATTTGACAGCAGGTGGCGTGTTCACCAAAGATCAAATCGACGGTTACATCGCCCTGAAAATGGAAGAGATCGAAACATACGAACACACACCACACCCAGTGGAATATGGTATGTACTACAGCTGCTAATCAGCAGTCTGGTTAAAATAGAAAACGCCCCGTTTTGCGGGGCGTTTTTTTATGGGATTTACAGTGTTCACCATCAATTCGTTATATCAAACCACAGATTTGGGGGCCATAAAACCGAAGACTGTGCTGGGACCGCGAACATGATTGTTGTGTCAGGATAAACGACACAGGTTGAAACGCTCATCATGACAGACGACCACGCCTGCCCTAATCCGCCACTGTATCGACAACAAATGTATGAATGCCAAACACCACGGCATGTGTTTTGGGTAAACGGATCAATGTTTGACGTTCGCTGCGCAAATAGCGTGCGGCGTGGCGTTCCTCGCCAGGGCGGCGGGTATACATGCTACGCGGTTGAAACAGCGCGGGATCTGCATAGCGCAGTGCATTAAACCGCCACAGCGGACGGTCCACCTGAATCCCATCAAACAGACGCTGAACCCGTTTTGCGACTTGATCGTCATAAGGGTCAACTGGGTCGTGAATGCCGATTAACCCGCGCATAAATTTTTCCGCCAACAGCCAACTGGCAGGAAAACACAACACCGCAGCCGTCAGAACATGTTCATCCCCACGTTTTTCCATAATCGCAAAATCATTTTGTGCGATCTGCCCCATGCATCCCATTGGATCATCATAATTTACGCGAACACGCCGTCCGTCAGGTGTTTGAACGACCTGTTTATTTTCATGCATAAGACCGCTTTTGGTGAAAAATGTAATCACCTCGTGCAATAATTCCCGCGCTGCAGGCAACGCAGCAGGATCAATCGCAATCACACCATCGCGCCGTTCATTGATTAACGTTTCGCGCAGGGCCATTTGCGCCCTATAAGCATCATCAATCATCAACCACGCATCTGGATTTAGTGGCGAAATGCCAGGTAGTGGTTTTTCAGATGATACATCAAAGGGAATGGTTTTTTGCAAAATAACGCTCATGCGCATGACATTAGCAATGCGCATGAGCTGTGCAAAGTATTTGTCACCTAAGCGCCGATAAAATCAAATTCGCTGCTGACATATTGTGCGACCGAGATTTGGTCCTCAATTGATAGATTTTGAAAAACAACTGTACCGTAATTGTCTGTCGTTACAATCATGTCACCCGCACCAATCACGGGATCATCGATATTTCCAATGATCAAATTAGTGACATCAAAACGATTATAATAATCATTGCTGAATGCCAATTCATCCACACCCACCTGAAAATCGATGATTTTGGTAACGCGTTCAATGTCATCGGTAAAAGTGAATACAAATTGATCCGCACCGCGGCCGCCAGTGGCTGTATTCACATGTCCGTCCATAATGATTTGAAGATCGGAAGAGCGTCGTGTAGGGAAAGAGTGTAGATCTCGGTGGTCGC